>JAGKWN010000042.1 GCA_021151805.1 Cytophagaceae bacterium
TTACAATAGTATTATCCGTTAATAGGGAATAATTTATTAATATATGGCTGAAGAATTTTTTCTCCGATATAAGCCAGCAGAAATATTAATACCACTTTCCAAACAATGTTTATTATGAGAACGTCAAAATAATCTGGCAAATTAATGATTGGATAGTGGAAAATATATAATCCGAATGAAATGTTGGCTATACCCTGAATCCATTTTTCAGGGATTAAACGCACAATGAATGTAAATATATTTTTATTGAAATAGATAGAACAAAATACGAATACACATGCAGCAATTGGTGTCCTTGCAATTACAATAGGATATTTCATTAAACTCATTGATGAATTATATCCAGTAATAAAACCAATACATCCTACATGTATAATAGCTATTAGCAGTATACTAAATAAAATATGGCGTGTATTTTTAAAATTAATATTTTGATCATTCATATATACTCTAGCCATCTCTGCACCTGCATACCAAACCGCATAATATATTGCGATCAGACATATAAAGTTTGGATGCATATAATAAATGATAGTCGCTACCGCTGACAAAGAAACCGACAAATAAAAAGGTGATAAATTATATTTTTTACCAATCAGCAATGTAGGTATGAAGGCCATGTAGTACCACCATTCATTTGCCAATGACCAGAAAGGAGGATTTCCTTTCACAGGAAAAACAATATTACCGCGAAATATTTCCTGGTTTTGCAGCATAAAGATATTCCCGATTATCTCCTTAATATTTAAGGGAAATAATTCATTCGATATATAAGAACAGATTAGTGTTATTAGAATTGCTATAATAAACAAGGGATAAATTCTTCTAAATCGCTTTCTGAAATAAATGCTAAAATCTTCCTGTTTGCGGATATAAGAATAATAAATAACGAAACCACTTAATAAGAAAAAAGCTGTAACCGCTTCAGCTCCGAATAAATTAAAACGCACAATATAAGCTGGCAATACATTTATATATGTTAATACATAATGAACAATCAATACATAGATTGCAGCAGCAGATCTTATAAATTCGAGTTTAATAAATTTCATTTGATAATGGATATAAGATCTATTTAAACTTTTTCACAGTTTCTATTAAGGAATTTCTGCCATGTACTTTATCATTAAAGACTTCTTTATTTTTAAATAAGAACCGTCCCACAAAAAGCAAAACCGCTTTTTCAGACAAAATTCTTGCAAGAACTAATGTTCTTATCAAAGCAGGATTTTTTATTTTGTTAAACTTTCGCAATAAATACCACCTGTTTTTATAAAAACGAATTACACGATGACTTACTTTCTGAGGTGTTCCGCTTCCTTTATGGAATGCTCTGAGAGGTAATATGCCAATTCCCCAACCTTTTCGTATTGCACGCATGCATATATCATGATCCAGCTCAAGCCAGTCAAAATTTTCGTCAAACAGTCCAATTTCATCCAATACTTTTTTACGGATTACCATTGCACAGGTGTATACTGTAATAGATTTGGGATTACGTAAGAAAACTTTTTGATAATATTGATATATCTTCTGTCCTAATACAATACTCATATAACCTGGCTCTGCTTCAAAAGAAGCATTAGGAAAACCATGTGCATCTTCTGTTTTAAATGCTGCGATTCCAACAGTGGGATTTTGAGTAAAATATTCTTTTATCCCTTGTGTAAAGGGTTCCAGAGGCCAGGCATCAGAATCAAAAATACAGATCAATTCAGTGTCGATAGAAGACAAACCGAGATTCAATGATTTTATCAAACCCTGATTGTGGGCTTGCTTGATCAACCTGATTTGATTTTCAAATTGATTGTTAAAAGCTTCTGTTGAAGCATCATCAACAACAGTAATTTGAATGGATTCATGTCCCGAGTGAACAATACAATGCTGAATTGCTTCACTGGTCATAGCCCATGTATTATAATTGGTTATTAAAATACCGATGCTCATTATTCTATTTTTTTATATATCTGATTACTGAAAGTTCAGAAGTCAATGTTGTCATTAAAGAAGTCAGGGATCGATTTTTATAATTTTGCTCAAACTGCTTGCTTAATGATTCTAACTCCTCCATTGAAGCTATTTTATCACTGTAATGGAGCGTATGTTGAGGTACAAATTCAAGGTGTTTGTCTGCGAAGATATAAGTAGGCAAGCCAAATGCCTGATATGAAGCAAATACTCCTGACTTATCGATAGTTCGCAAATCATAATGTATAAGACCCAGCAGCGAAGTGCTTAAAATTCCGGCAATTTCTTCTTCAGGTAGCACCCCATAAGATATAATTCCCGTTTCTGCATAAAATTCCGGCTCTAATGGAGCGCCGATATCTATGATACACTCTATCTGATAGTTTTTTTTTATTTTTAATATTTCCGTTAAATAACGGTCATAAAGATCTTTTCGGAGATTCCTTCCTCCGAAAACAACCATTTGTTTTTTCCTGACTGAGAAATTTAATTCGTGGGTTGGGGTACCCATATTTGAAAACACCGGCTGATGAATCACCTTTATTGATGATTGAACAGGAAACCATGCCTCTAACACTTTTCTATACCAGTTAGTAGTAGTTATCATCCTATCGGAATGAATGGCAATAGTACGTGCGATATAACGTTGCAAAGGAGCGGTTAAACCAGCCTTGGTCCAGATAGGTCCACTGGCACTAATTTCATGAAAAAGAGTGATCAATGACACCTTTGAATGCTTGTCAATGAGTTTAATAATTTTAAGTAACCAGAATGGTATCCCATTATAATGATACCCATAGCTGACATAATGTAAAACAACAATTATTTCATATTCTTTTTCAAAATCTGTAAAGACGTTTTCCAATGAAGATTTAAATACTTCAGGGTTGCGTTCAGAATAGAATACATCTGTATTATTTATATCTGCACTACCGGAAAAGCTTATTACCTTATTCTGTATTGAATAAATATCAAATTCTTTTTTTATCAATTCCACATATGTAGATACCCCTCCTATTTTAGGAGGATACTCCGGTGTTAATTGTATATACAAAGTAGATTTACTCATGTGTTATCAAAATATCTTCATCAATAAAACCTTTTTAGGCGATACATATCTGTTGAATCAAATAGAATATTCATTTATGATTTATACCCAAATTATTTTTTTGAGGAGGTATTCATATAATTAACGACTATTTCGACCACTTCATCTGCAACATTATGCCAACTCCGGTTTTGAACTAATAATCTTGCATTATTGCCAATTTCTTTTCTCCGGGAAGTATCAACATAACATTTTTCGATCATTTCAGCTAATGCTTCTGCATCACCAGGCTCAAATAATAATCCATCTTCATTAGAAGTGATTAGATCCTTTTGCCCACAGCAATTAGTGGTTATGCAGCATTTGCCCACAGCCATCGCCTGTAATAAACTTAAAGGCTGTCCTTCAGAAAAACTGGGTAATACAAATACAGAAGCTTGACTTAATAATTTAACTTCATCCTGAGATTCAAAACGTGGCACAACTTTTAAAGACGAATGTAATGTTTCAGGCCAATCAGCTAAAACCGTTTTTTCATCCTTGCTTGTGCCAATAAGCAAATACCGGATCTGTATCTTTCTCTTTTCCAGAATCACCGCAGCATCGATTAATGTATGAATTCCTTTCCGATCTATCCAAGTACCATTAAAAAGTACAGTAAAATCAGAAGGTTCCGTATCTAAACCTGCTACATCAAATTTGGTAATTCCATTTTTAAAAATAAAAATATCATCTTCAGAACGTTTGTATTTACGTTGAACATAAACACTATCATCTGTGTTGATTAGCAATAATTTATCAGCTCTTTTTAGACCAATATCACAATTGCGCAAACGCCATAGAGGAAACAGAATTCTTGTTTTTAAAGAAATAGGTTCTGTCTGGGAAGAAGGTAAATCACCACTTAACTGCTTTTCCCAAAATTTACGTTCTATGCCATGACTTTCCACAAAGCAAGGAATACCTCGTTTTGTAAAAACACCTGCAGCAGGTTCATGCACGATAAAAGCGCTCGGTACTAGTCCAAGACTTTTATAATAGCTGTATGCTTTATAAGGGAACAATCCTTTGTGTTTTACAGGGCCAACTTCATCAGGACCAATATGAATAAATGTAAATCCTGCCCGTTCAAACGCTTCTTTCCAGTAATATTCTACTCTCCCCATTCCGCTGCGTGTGGAAATAGCAACTTCGGAAACATGTACAATAATCTTTTTATCCTTCACGATGCAGTTTTAGTTATGTTCTTTTCTTAATAAATTTCGCAGGAATCCCGCCAACAATGGTATAAGGCTCAACATCTTTGATTACAACAGAACCGGCTGCTACGACAGCACCCTTTCCTATGGTTACGCCTTTCAGTACTACACAATTAACACCCATCCACACTTCCTCTTCAATGACAATTGGGGCAACGATTGGTTGCTGTGTATTCATCATTTCTTTGATAGAAGTACCATGGTCATGATCAATAAATTTACATCCTGAAGCTAGCATCGTATTTTTACCAATACGTATTCCCTTACTGATATTAAATTCACAACTATTACCAATAAATACTCCGTCGTCTGCGACAATTGCTGGACCGGGTTTCCAGATTCCGTCGAACTTAAAATTTATACCAGACTCTAATACACAGTTATTTCCCAAACTGACCTGATGGGGCCAATTTAAATAAACCTTTGGCAAATTGGTAGATTTACCAATCTTCATCCCCAATAATGCATAAAAGCATTTCCGCATCCATGATAAAAATACCGAACGGTATCTGAACCGAATAATAAAAAAAACCTTTTGAATAAATTTTTCCATAGCAGATTATTTTCTATGTACGGGTAGAAATTACACGTGCAGGATTACCAACTGCAATTGAATAATCAGGGATGTCCTTGGTGACAACAGCATGTGCGCCTATTACAGCCCCATTTCCTATTGTGACACCAGGCAAGATTATGCAGCCTGCACCTAACCAGCAATCAGCACCTATTTTTATCCCGATTTTTTCGGCATCTATATCCTGATCGTGAATATATTGATCCCGCCGTTTATAGGCATGATTTGTTGATATTAATGTAACACGTTGTCCTAGCATAGTATGGGGGCCTATATCAATAGTCGCTCTGCTAGCACGGATTGTAGAATAATCACCTATATTTACTTTCTCACCAAATATAATCACTCCTCCATCTTCTGCTAAAAGTTTTACGTAATCGTGAATGGCCACATTTGCATTGAATTGGATTGTACTTCTTTGAGTTGTTTTTATTAATGTATAAGTACCTATATGAACTAAATGGTGCAGGTTATTATAATTAACTTTTCGTAGCCTGATTTTTAAAAAAAAAATCTTAGCAATGGATTTTATTGCACTATACATACGCTTTAGATTATTTTGATAAATGCTTACGGCTTTTAAACGTATAGAATAATTCCTGCATAAGCATCCATACGGCCTTAACGGAAAGAATACTTTTAGGACTCTTTACAATAGTTCTTAAGCGTGTTTTAACAATCGTACTAATTAAATCTTTGAAAGTTTTTTTTTCACCAAACTTTTCATGGTAATACATCCAGCTTTCATGATAAAGCGCAGACTTTTTAGGCCCTGCGACGGGTCTTGGAGGATGGTAAACACGTGCTTCTTTCCCAAAAATCATTTTATATCCATCTATCTTTATTCTTCTGTTTAAATCATTATCCTCTAGGTTGGGGTATTTATAATTTTCATCAAACCCTTTAAGTGCATTAAATACACGTTTGTTTATAGCGAAATTGCAGGACCATAAATGTCCGCCGGTGAGATTTATCGGTGCTATAAACAAAGGTTTAATGTGTTCATCTGAATAAATGGCCCCTTCAATAACATCCACATCAGCAGTACTAATAAGACTATAATATGCCTGAAGAACTCCTGCATCAGGGATGCAATCATCATCAAAAAATACCAGCCATTCACCTACCGATTTTGCTGCACCATTATTCCTATTAGAAGCAGGGCCTTTACGCGGTCCGGCTACCCATTTTACCCAGGGATATTGATCAAGTAAAATTTTTTCAGTTTCATTGTTGCTGCTATCATCTGTTACAATCACCTCATAATTACTTTTATCAAGTAATTGATTGGAAGCAGCAACCGCGTCCAGACATTTCACTAATAAATCCTGACGATTACAGGTTGGTATTACAACAGATAGAAGCATGCAATGACTAAATATTAAATTAAATAGTAAGCGTTTTAATGTAACGAGCTGGATTACCTACCCAAACTTCGTTTGCAGGAATGTTTTTATTAACAACGCTTCCAGAACCTATAATAGAATTATCACCAATAGTTACACCAGGCAATATGCAGGAATTCATTCCGATCCATACATTATTGCCAATATTCACAGGTTTTGAAAATTTAAAATCTTCATTTACATCTGCTAATCTATTAAGTGAATTTTGTTTATGATTATAGGATGAGATTCCACAATTGCTCGAAATCATTGTATTTTTACCAATTTTAACGCCAAAAGTCGCATAAATTGTTGTATGCGAAGATATAAGGCAATTATCACCTATCTCCATATTTTCCGGAATGATGATAGTACATGTTGGATCAATATTTACATTTTCCCCGCAAGATTTCATTATGCTTTTGATGTATAAGCTTCTTTGCACATTTAAAATTTGCTTTAGCCTTGAATAAATTTTATAGAAGAATCTCATACATTTAGAGTCATTTAATACCAATCTTTTTAAGATTGATTTTTATTTTTCTTAAAATGGCATGAATCATGTTTTTAGAAAATAACATAACCAATTTTGTAGGTATATTATTAAAATTACCTAAGCTGTTGAAGTAGAATATATCAGATAGAGGCAATGAAGTATTAATATAAAAATAATACCTGGCTTTGAAATATATATAATGCAACATTAAATATTCTTTATTCAGATATTGCACACTATCTTTTTTAATTACCACATAGGCACTACCTTTGGGTTCAAGAACGGTATTTTCGAAACAAATTCGAAGGCCTTTTCGATACTCTTTGAAAACTACTTCTGTGAAACTTTCTATAGGAATATTTAGGTCAAATATACTTTCTCCGGATTTTAGCTGTTCAAAATAATGTCCACCACATTCGTCAAATCCTGAATAAATGGGTTCTAATAGAACCTTTTGCCAATCTTTACTTTGTTTAAACAAATTATTGCACTCCCTATTATTCCTGATTAAGAAAAAAGCACCTGACACGTATTCCTTTATTCCACTATAAATATCAATATTATCCAAGGTTTTATCATTGATGAATTTTTCGAAATTACCTACAACAGTATCAATATCGAGTGATCCCCAAAATGTATAATTAATTAAATATTCTTCGAAGCATAGACCATAAAGTGGTTTATAATCACATAATTTATATGGATTCGGTAAATTTATTGCAAACTCAAGTTTTCTAGAAAATAGGTTTTGTAACTCTTGTTTTTCAAATGGAATCCAGATAATATTTGATGGTAAATTATCAGGTTTTTTAATATCTGTAAAAAATAAAATATCAAATGGTTTTTCCTTGACTGAATTTACAAATAGCAAAAAGTATGTTGGCAGCTTACCAAAATAAGGAATGACGAAAGCAATTTTATTATTCATAACAATAATAAGTTATATGTTTGCAGGGCAACAAGCTAGATTTTAACAATCGTTTTCCTCTTGTATAAAAGAGGCTTTTCAAGGCATTTATAACAAATCATCGAAATTAATATTGTAACAGTCCATGTTGTTAAGGGGGCAACTAATATCCCTAAAATGCCTTTAAGGGTCAAAGCATGGCATAAATCATATATATAATCCCGAATTGGTAAATGCCATATATATATTCCGTAAGAGATAGTAGATAAATATACAAAGATATTCAATGAAAACACTCTATTCAATTTCCCTTGACGTAAAAATAACAAACTCAATATGGCTAGCATCCAGGCAATATTACAGATAGAAAAGACCATTTGAGGAATAAATGCATGATTATAAAGTTTATAATATTTAATATTCATAGCATAAAATAGAATACATCCAGATACAGTAAATATAAAATATAAAGTAGTTCTATTTATTATTAAATATTTACTTCTCTCATATATAACAGCGCCAGCAATACCTAATGCAAGGCAATCTATGTTGGCCCAGAAGGATTCATACAAAAAATCTTCTCCTTTTTCAATTCCATAATAATAGAGATGATAAAAACGATATCCATAAGAAATACCAGCGAGAACAAACAAAAGAATATAAACTTCACGAATCTTATTTCTAGTAATCAGCAGACAAATTGAATGCATTAGAACAGGCAATACTAAGTAGAAGCGCATCTCTACAAATAAGGACCAAATAACAGGATTGAGATGAATATCTTCAATAAAAAAAAAGTATTTTATAACTGTGCCAAAAGTTAGTTCTATATGTTTATATCCAATCAAGTATAATATAATTGAAGAAAAAATAAACAGTGGATAAATCCTGCAAACTCTTTTTTTAAAAAATGTAAGTATATATTCTTTAGTATTTGTGCCAATTGAATACGTAGTTAAAAATTGTCTAGCTAATAAAAAGCTACTCAACAAAAAAAACAATTGAACACCTAAATAGCCTGTTCCAATGATTGTATTATACCCTGGCAATGCATCGAAATAAAAACTGATATGAAAACTCACAACTAAGAGGACAGCTAACACTCTAAAGCCATCAAGCTCTTTTAAAATACTCTTATTAAATTCCATACCAAACGGTTTTTAGTTTTGAAAATCTTTATTGCTTTTTTTAAAACCAAAGTAGCTCGTTATAATTTGAACAAATAATGCGAATAATGAGCCAGTAAGGTTCATTTTAATTACACCAGCTGTTGATGATAAATCAAAAATAAAAACAGACAACACTTGACTCGCCAATGTAAATACAATAAATAAGGTTGAAGCCCAGCTAAAGATCCATCGTGCAGAGCTATGTATAGTCCACAAAACAGCTCCAACATAAGCTAAACAGGTTGCTACAATTGAAAGCTGCAATTCATGATCCAGGTTATAATATTTTTTACCGATAATAAATAATAATGCTTCTGGAAAAACGTAACTGACAAGAATAAAGATTGATGAAATTATAAGTGATCCAGCGACAATTTGTATATAACGCTTCACAAATAAAGATTTATTATCTATCCTGGCTATATAAGGAGTTATAATAACGCCATTAAAGGTTGTTAAAAATAAAAAAATCTGATTAAGCCTTCCTAACGCTGAAACATCAGCAACTGAGTTAATATTACCGAAAATACTGATAATAAATAATGATATTTGCCCCTGTAAAGCAAAAAAAATAACGCTTGGCATCAAAGGCTTAATATAATTTAACAGATCTTTTTTTACATCCTGATCTACATGTTCTGGTTCAGAAACATATTCTCTAGTTTGCTTTTTAAATCGCAAGCCATTCCATGCAAGAGAAATAACATTTATAAAAGTTACAAACACTGCATTAATATATTGTAAAAAAAACAATGTACTTATAGATGATAATCTAAAAAGCGATACTGCTATTTGTGTCCTATAGGAATCTTTGATGCGCTTATGCATCTGGAGTACAGAATTATAATAAACAAAATTTGCCTGAGCCCAAATTGCAATAAGTAGAGTGCTAAAATAAAAAAGCTGGATGTGTAAGCCCCAATCATACTTATTAGTTATTAGAAAAAATGCAATTGCCATTATAGGAGCAATAATGAATGATAAGTACAGCCTATATTGCTTCGCTGCACTTATATAACTACCTACAACCAAGGTATCATTGACCCTGTTTCCTATCAACGCTATTATAGCTCCGCTTAGTCCAAGGTCTACTAGTAGAGTAATCATCGACTGAAAACCAAACACAATACTGAATTGAGCAAAGTCTTCTTTAGATAACCAGCGCAATACTAAAAAGCCAGTAAGTAAATTTGCAAATTGAAGAATTCCTTGTCCTATTCCAAAATGAACAATTGTCTGAACTTTATTATTAGAATAAATTTTAAGTAAGTAGCTTCTCATTAGTAGGAATAGCAGTTATACAATCAACATTGCATAACTGCTAATTGTGATTTCTAAATAATTAACCATTCATAGACAATGAATAGTTTTTGAATCGGATTATAGGTTTAGTTTCTTTAAAGTATTTTTGCTTTTATACCTGCCATGCACATTGTTCCAGAATTCTTTAAACCGGTTTATTTTTTTGTGCTTATCGTCCCCTTCATAATAACCGTAACCGTAACCATAGCCATAACCATAGCCATAATCGTATGGTCCGGATTCTTTCAGATCATTAACTACAATAGCCAGGTTAGCAATTTTCTTTTCTTCGTATAGAATATTGATTTTCTCCAGCCATTTTTTCTGCGTGATGGCATGACGGATGATGTACAGGTTGATGTGGGAATGCTTCATCAGAATAAAGCCGTCCGCAATCAAACCGATTGGCGGTGTATCGATGATGATATAATCATAATCTTTATTTGCCTGTTTGAATAATTCTTCGATGCGCTGCCCGGATAATAGTTCAGAAGGATTTGGCGGAATCGGACCCGCTGGCAATACATCCAGATTTTCTACGTTTGACTTAAAAATCACCTCTTCTATTGATGCATTATTGATGAGATAACTACTCAATCCAATTGCATTGTTTATTCCCAGTTCTGAAAATACTTTTGGTTTGCGCATATCAGCACCGATCAACAAGGTCTTTTTACCCAATGATGCCATAATGCAGGCGAAATTGGCCGAGAAAAAACTTTTTCCTTCCCCGCTAATGGAAGAAGTGATCAAAACAACCTTATGCGGCCGGTCAGCAGACAAATACTGCAGGTTGATCCGGATCGAACGGAAGGCTTCAGCAATGGCTGATTTGGGTTTAGTTACAACCGTCAGCATGGTATCTTCATGCATGTTATGACCAATGATCCCAAGGATTGGAATATCGGTATTGGTAACCACATCGTCCCGCGTCATGATCTTATCATTAGACAGCTCTCGAATGATAATAAAACCAATGGGAATAAGCACCCCGATCAGTAAAGCCAGGGAGGTTACCAGATTATTATTGGGGCTGATGGCAGAGGCATTAAATGACTTTGCAGCATTCACCACTTTGGCATCTGCATTGTTGGAAGCCTCTGCTATACCAGCTTCTGCCCTCTTTTGCAGCAGGTAATTGTAGATATTATCATTAAGATTAAACCTACGCTGAATATCTACCAATGTCCGTTCATTGGCTGGCAGGAAAGACAGTTGCTGTTCATATTTGGCGATCCGCTGGTTGATATCATTCAGCGTAATTTTTGATGTGCTGATGATATTGGTAATATTCTCCAGAATGCTTTGCTTCGTATGATAGATCTTCCCATCCAGTTCTTTCAGATAAGGATTTTTCGGCGTAGAAGAACGCGTAATAACATTCCGTTCATTATTCAATGCACTTAACTCTGCGATTAAATCCGTTAGCAGGTTATCATCAATCCCCATCACGTGCGGAGCAATCACTTCATTCAGATCCTTATCCTGCTTTAAATAATTATAGAGGTATTGATAATATTTGGCTTTTAATTGTTCGACAGATTTTTCTTTTTCCAGTTCATCCAGGCTGGTTTTGATCATCTCTGCTGATGCACTGATGTTCATTACCTTATTTTTTTTGCGAAACGTTTCCAGATCGCTTTCGGCAGAATTTAAAGATAATGCTATTTCACTCAGTTGGTCGTCAATAAACTTGATGGTGTTGATAGCAGTGGCATTTTTTTCATCGACCCCGCTTTTGATATAGGTCTGTACATGGGTATTCAAAAAAACAATCAGCTTCTCAGTAATCGGCCCCATCATGGAAAGCTGTAATATACCAGGTGCATCCTTGCCGGCTTTTGTAATGGCCAACTGGCTGCAATACTGATTAACAAGATTTTCATGTTTATTAATGATGAAATAAACCTTATAATCACTAACAAAAGCAGTTGCGTTGCTATCTGCAACAATGGTAAAATTGAAACCGTTATTCCGGATAGGTCGGTTTATACTGTATACCTCATCAATGATTTGCTTATCACCAATGCGCAGCTTAAATTTTGTTGAAGAGATAAAATCAACGTAGATACGATTGTAATACCGCTGTTCACCGGAATCCAGTTTTACTGTAAAGGGACAATCGTGATAAAGCTCTATATCATTAACCTCGCCGGTATGATAATAAGACACATCAAAATCCAGTTCATTAATGGTCTTCTCCACCATATCATAGGATTGGATAAATGCCATTTCATTTCCGATGGATTTAGACTGGCTGAACAATGACATTTCTTCCAGACCCACAGCCTTGGTATCATTGATAAATATAGTGGTATGAGCCTTAAAAATTGGAATCGTATAATGCAAATACACTTTTGCAATTGTAAAACATAGTCCAACCGAAAGTATAAAAAAAGGCCAGTATGATAATACTTTATAAAACAGAACCGTAAAATCTATATTATTTTCTTCTTTTTTCACTATGAGATAATTTAGATGGTTCTTGAAACATTTAAAATAACAACTACCAAACTGATCAGACTGACAAATAAAGTAATCTGAGAAAGGTTGGAGCGGACAGCTTTCACTTTAGCCGCTTCCACATAGATCACGTCATTCGGCATAATATAATATGCCGGAGATTCAACCAGTTTAATGTCTGTAAAATCAAGTATGGTTACGGTTGTCTTGCCTTCAACCGTGCGTAATAACTTTACATTTTGTCTGTTGGCATAATCGGCAAAATCCCCGGCCATGGCAAGCGCTTCCAGCATGGTCGTAACATCCTTAGGGATTATCTTTACTCCTGGATTTTTTACATCTCCCAGGAAACTGATCGTAAAATTCGCCAGCTCCACCAACACATAGGCATCTGAAATATAATCGCCCATCAGCTTGGTGATTTTTTGCTGCGTTTCCATGATGGTAAGCCCTTTTACCTGCACACTATCCAGGATCGGGATCACTACATAACCATCATCACTTACTTTGTATCCCACTCCTACCGGGTCATCATTCTGATCAGATGTCTTCATATTGAAGAAATCCGTGGTTTTCTGATTAAAACTGGTAATACTGACATAAAGAATATCTTTGGGCTGTATTTTATAAACAAATTTATAATTGTACAGCGTATCATTCACAGATACGGTCTTATTCTGAATCAACGTAGACTTTTTTCGCGATACACAGGAGAAAAATATAATGCTGCACACAAAAAACAGCAGGATGTGTTTGAAAATATTCATTTTATAGAAGGTTATTATGTAAATATAATAATTCTTTTGACAAAATATAAAAAGTACTATTTAATTGTTATTCACTTAATAATATACCTATTTCTTCTTTGCATTGTTATATCCTGCGCCTCAGCAACAATGCAATTTGGCTGCTGAACAGCAACGGCAATCCGCAACAAAAAAGATTTATCCCTACCTTTATCAATCATATTTTCGTAACAGTAAAAAACAAAACAGACATTGAAAACACAGTCGTGGCAAACGCTCAAACCTGCAGTATATTTTCTGGTGAAATTGATTCTGTTCTACACCATGCTCATCTGGCTTTTCTGGAATTACATCGGCGTTTCTGATCCCAATGGCAATTATTATTTCCCCGTTCTTGATCACTTTAATGCATTAAGAATGGTCTTATGTTTTCTTCTTTATCCCGTTCAATACCTGTTTCAACTTTTAGGTTATGATACCACCATTTATTTCTATGAAGATTTGTATCGCAATGGCGCCAATATTGGTGCACAGGGCTTTTTCAAACTACAGGTAGCATTTCCCTGTCTGGGATTTAAGATCATGATTGCATTCACCTCGTTGATGCTGGCATATCCGGGTACTAAAAAATGGTTTTTTATTCCCTTGGGATTACTATTTATTCAATGCATCAATATGCTGCGCATCATCGGCATCATTATTTGCCTCCTCAACAGACCGGCAGACATGACCGGACCAGAGGTTGCCGAACTTAGCCATACGTATTTCAACATTGCTGTATATGTTTTTATCGGCTTGTATCTTTACTGGTGGGTTAAAAAATATTCCAGGCCAGCTCAGTCTGAATAGAATTTTATGTTTATTGCTCTTAAACAGGGCATACAGGCAAGAGTTCTATTTTTTTATATAACAAAAAAATAACATATTGACCTGCAGCTTTTACAAATATTTTACCTTTTCTATTATGATTGAATTTATAGCACAGCCCTGGCCATGGTATGTTTCCGGCTTCTTGCTCGGTTTAACGATCCCTTTATTGTTACTGGCAGGCAACAAGCAATTAAGCATCTCATCCAATCTCAGACATATCTGTGCAATGCTGATGCCTGCAAAAATTTCCTATTTCGATTACAACTGGAAAAAGGAATCCTGGAATCTGTTTTTACTGGCAGGGACCTTTGCCGGCGCCTGGTGTGCACATGTTTACTTCCGCTCGATTATTGGCGTAGGACCGGCAACATATAAACAGCTGCAGCGTCTTGGTGTAAAAAATATCAATGGACTTGCCCCCTCTGACATTTTTTCCTGGCAGGGGCTTTACACGTTAAGAGGTTTTATCATGATTGTAGTTGGCGGTTTCCTGATCGGTTTTGGAATCAGGTATGCAAAAGGCTGCACATCCAGCCATGGCCTTGCAGGCTTGTCCTTACTCCGCCTGGAGTCTTTGATTGCGGTCGCAGGATTTTTCACTGGCGGCCTGATCATGACTCATCTGATACTTCCCTATATTCTGGCTATTGAATATTAACACTTGTCATGTGAACATCTTGCGAAAACATACCTTCATTGACTCTTCGCTCAGAATCATAACTCTTAATTATGAAAAATCTAAAATTCTTTTTTATAGGCCTGTACTTCGGTATTGTATTAACCAAGACTGAAATGATTTCGTGGTTCAGAATTCAGGAAATGCTTCATTTCCATAGCATGCATATCTATGGGGTAATTGGCACGGCTGTATTAACAGGGATTGTAAGTGTATTTATTATAAGTGCTGCAGACCTGAAGACATGGAATAAAGAAAAAATCAGATTCCCTGACAAACAATCTTATAAAGGTCTTTTTCCCGGCGGCGTTATTTTTGGCTTAGGCTGGTCATTGACCGGAGCCGACCCGGCCGCTATGGTTGCATTACTTGGCAATGGAATTTGGGTTATGCTTGTAGGTCTTTTTTCTGCAATTGTCGGCACATTTGTATACAGCACGTTAAGAAATAAACTTCCCTAGCAGGATTATTCATTTTTTATAGTGTTCCTGTCAGGATGTACCGCACAGCAAAACCATTTTCTAATGCGGCAGAAAATTCGTGTCAGCTTGGTGTAAAGCTTTTACTATCCCCAGCTTCCCTCGGAAGCATTGTTAGAGATATTTTCAAAAAACTATAAACCAGAATAGGCATTATACATATACATTTTTCATGACCAAAATACCTTTGAACAAATAGCATATAAATAATCTGTATAGCTATTCATGAGACAACACAAAGAGTTTTTCCGGTAGGCTCCGCCGTGGCTCCTCCTGGTCTCCTCCCTATCTCCTTCTGGGGTCCTTCGATGATTACTCTTTTTTTTAAGAAAAGTCGATTAAAACAAGGTGTTTTTGTATACCAATGTTAACAGATTATTAAAAGGATTACACAATCCTGTTGCATAAGGAAAACGAACCTGCATCACAACTTCTACCCTCCGCCTACCCAAAGCCTAAGGAACGCCTAGGGAAAGCCATATATATTCCGCCTCTGTTCCGCCTGTGTTCCGGGTACCTTCCGCCTATGTTCCGCCTCTGCAGTTCCGGAGTATGGTTTATATTGCTGTTGTGAATGGCATGTTGGCCCTATGTATGGCCGGGAAATGAAAAAATAATGGATGCTTTACATTCAGATTATAAAATGCAAAGCTCGGGAAAAATCAATTCACCTGAAAGATTTAGCTGTTAAAATTCTTGATTTTTATCACGAAAGCCTGTAATCAAACGGGTTCATGCTTTACAGTACCGGGCCTGGACTTTTTTGCCAAAATTGATTTAGCGCCTTGGGCGTTTAGAATACGTTCAATTGCATGCAGGAAATTTTCCGGATCAAAGCGCTTCTGTGCAGCTTCTGCAGTGGCCTGCAGGCCTGATTGCAAGGTTAGCCGCTGTGCTATAATGCTCTCCAATGTATAAGATAATGCTACTGAATTCTGAGCTTCTGCTTTAAAAAATGTTTCATAATTGCTTATATCCTTAATCCCGCCCTGGTGGGTAGAAATTACAATATTGCCGGTTACATACGCTTCTATAATACTTAAAGGCTGGCCTTCCATGATATACCAGGTTGGCAGAACAAAAATATCTGACCAGTACAGTAATTCCTTTTTCTTGTCAAAATCGGCCAAACCGAAGAAATGCACACGGCCCTCCAGAGCATCAATCTTTTGTTTTAATGTATCACCAATCCCTTTTTCAATATTACCTGCAAGGGCAACCTCAAATTCCAACTGTTTATCATTTTTCAGAATAAGCAGCGCATCTAAAAAATCCAGTACCCCCTTACCCAACATCAGATTGCTTAAAAACAACAAACGCGGTACTGCATGTGACTTACGTTCAATAGGATTCTGAATCAACATTGGGTCGTAAAAATTTTCGACTACATCAATGTGAGCATTCGGAAATGTTTTTCCCAAATCAGTGGCCAGACTCGTAGACAAGGCGATCACAGATCGACTTCCTTCCAGTAAACTCCGGAAAATTCTTTTTTTCGAAGCACTCATTAACGCATATGCATTACACACATAACCGCCATGTATATGCAGGATATAGGGAATGCCCAATAGTTTACAGATCAGAATAAAAGGAGAATATTTAACAAGCCCCCAGAAAGTTTGTCCGATGGCCATATAAACGCTCGACTTGCCCGGCACTTTAAAAATATGGACATAAATGCTTAAAAAGGCCAGAATTTTGGAAATACTTAATTTATCTCCCTGCTTAGACGCAATTAACCCTGTTTCAGTATTAATTTTTGACACATCTTGCCCTTTGGAAACCAACCACCTATACAAAAAATCATTACTAACTGTTACTCCGTTTACTACTGGCGGGAAAGGGCCAATCATTAATATTTTCATGTATGCGATTACGCTATTTGAAAAAGTAAGTTTTATTTAGGCAAGTAAGTTATTGATCTGATAAACAGATTTTCTTCCTTACAATGTTACAAAACTTCCCTTATTCAAGTTCTTAACAATTGTAAAGTTCGGACAAAAAAAATTCTTTTATAGCATTTTCGGTGTAATTAATTTGATGCAATGCAAATTAATACCCCACCCTGATCCAATGAATAAAAACAAATAAATGAATATTTACAGAATCACTGCCGGCATTATAGGAGCTTGTTGCCGGATTATGCTCTATCGTGTCTATATAAGACCAGCATAATAAGCACATTAAACAGTTTACTGGCACAAACTTAATACAGTCCATGCATAGCCATTACCTTGAAGGAATTTCCTTCAGGATGTCTGATTTATAAAATATTGCTATCCAGGATTCCTGCGACTGACATAAAATCATATTCTTTTAAGATTTAACGATAAAGCGCGCTTTTCAATCAGGTTCCAGGATAGCCATGCGATTGGAATAACAAGTATCACAGAAATTATACTAATCAGATCTGGTGCTAAATGAATGCCTACACAGGCTATTACCGTTTGTTGTACAGGCATACCATAGATATAGATTCCATAACTATAATCTGTTTTTTGTCCCCATTTACGAATAACATTTACCTTAGGTACAAATGCTAAATACATAGTAACATACGCAATTGTTATATACTTCATCACCCAGGCCACATTCGCATATATTGAAACTACATACAATAGTAAAAGAACAATGGCTACAGAGTGCTTATATGTAATTCGATCCTTGTACAGATAAAGTAACATGCCAGCAATAAAAAACAATCCAAAATCTGAAAAGTGATCTAACTGTAAATGTGTATGTATGAGAAAATAAAATATTTTAGGAGGTACTTCTGCATAAAGTGTATAAAGCCTTATAGAGAAGAATAGAACAAACAAGACAATCCCGAGCCATTTCCGTTTAAAAATGCCGACTGCACACAATGCCATTACCATGATATAATAGGAGAATTCATATGCGAGTGTCCATAAGGATCCATCTATAATATGAGCGATATTGTTTTCAAATACGGTTGGAATAGTGCCTACAACTCTATACACGGTCATGTTCCATAAATATTCCCAGGTAGTACTACGGGAAAAATAATCATGTAACGGCACGTTGGTAAAACATGCACCAAAAATAAAAATGATACTAAGCACACAAACAATCAAGCCTGGGAAAATCCGCAATACACGTTTTACAAAGAATGTCATATAATCCTTGCTTCGCTCCATACTTTGCGTAATTAAAAAACCGGAAATTATAAAAAACATACGCAAGCCTGCAGTACTGATCATTATTTCACCATTGCTGATTTTATATAAAAAATCATGTTTAACGTCTAAACCAACCAGCACATAGGTATGAGTAATAATAACCATTATCGCAGCAACAACACGAATGAAATTAAAGTTGTTTTCCTGATTTGCAATCCGATCAATCATACATATTACGTTATGAGTACAAATACGTCTTTAAATTATTGTTTTGACTTTTCACTTTCATACCCAAAAAATCACCTTGGTTAAACAAAAGAAAATCCCGCTTAAATATTTAAGAATAAAACAGAATAACTATTGAAGCACTATTAGGCTTTGCCTATCATAGCAACGATTTTTCCAGCCCAGGTTTGCGGAGTAAATGCTCTTATCGTATTGATCGAATACAAAGACATTTCTTTGCGCTGCACAATATCTTTATCTGCGAACTGATCCAATGCAATGACCAACTCCAATTCACGATCCGACTTAAATGACCAGCCATTTTTATCTGTATGTAATAAATCCGGAAGACAGCCGCATTCTTCTGAAAGTATAATCGGCAAACCCGCTGCCATTGCTTCGTTTACTACAAGTCCCCATGGCTCAAAGAGGCTTGGCAATACCAAACAAGCCGCAGTTTCATAGATGCCAGGCAATTCAGTATATGCAACCCATCCAGAAAGATTAATTTCACCCTCAAGCCCTAGTGATACAATGTGTTGCTGCAGCATTTTTCTATCAGGTCCATCTCCTACCAGCAATAACTTATATCCTTTCCGGGCCTTTGATTTAGCAAAAGCATTTATAAGCTGAATAAGATTTTTCTCTTTACTATATCGGGCTACACAGACTATATTTTTCCTTTCATCTGTGTAAGAAGAATTACCCTTTTCGAAATGACTATTATCAACCACACTATATCCTTGCGCAACCTTAGTTGGGTGAATTTTATAACGTTCAGTTAAGTGTGTAAATGCTCTGTGACCGGACACAAAAAAATATTGCCCGATTGTTTTCAATAAAAGAGATTTGAGAAAATCTTTTATGCCACCTCTGCTATACCAGGATTCACAAAACACTATCGTTCGTACTCCCGATAGCCGGGCATAAAGTAAGAAAAGATGATATTCCATCCTTCCGTAAGGCATTGCAACAAATTTTATATTCTTTTCCTTCATTAGTTTTCTGAAGGCTTTAAATCGATTCAGAATATCTGATTCTTCAGCAGACTTATCAGATAAAATAGTATGTTTCGATGAATCAATACTTTCCCATTTATACAAAGCATCTGTACCTGCCAAATCAGCTGTATAAACAGAAGCTTGTACTACTTTTTCACACGCATGTACACGAGCAAGATGATAGTCTCCTATTCTATCCCAGATCAACAGTAAATTACCTTCTCTCATAATATCAACGCAATATCTTCTGTGAATTTTTGCACACTGAATTTCTCTACGGTACTTAAAGAGTTTTCAGAACAGAATTTTATTGACTCAGGTTTTGCAATTAAATTCTTTAACAATGCGACTAAGGCATCAGCATTGATATTATCCAATATCCAACCATCGTGTTCGTGTGTTACCACTTCCCCACACTGTCTGGTAGCTACAACGGGAAGCTGCCAGGACATTGCTTCCAGCTGCGTAAGCCCGAATCCATCTGAAAATGTAGGAAATAAAAAAACATCTGATGCTTTATAAAATTGATTTGTTTCTTCTCTGGTAACAATACCAACATAGCGCATATTCGGCAAATTAATTTCCTGCGTTTGAATTTCAGACCGTCCAACCAATACAAACTCTACAGGTAATTCCTGCATTTTTGCTGCTGCATCAATAACGATGTGAATACCTTTCCTTAATGCAAGTGTCCCTAAAAATAAACAACGCAGGGGTCGTTCTTTTGTGAACGCTGAAGAATAAGAACGTTTAAATTTTTTGTTCTGCTCTTCAATCTCATACGGAAGAGGAATCACCTGAATTTTTTCTGCAGGCACACCCTGTTTAATTAAACCGCTTTTACTCCATTGCGAATTCACGATAATTACATCTGATAAGTTATGTTCCTCCTTACATTCTTCCCAATAATGCAATGGAGCTGGCTCCCAATCAGTCTTTAAAGAAGTTGAATTTATTAATCCTCTTACAATATTTTCTTCTTCTAATCCCGGATCAATTTGAAACAATATGGTTTTAAGCTTTTTTTGCCGTGCCACCCGAAAAGAATCTAATGCAGTATAGCTGATTGCAAAAACACTGGTCGCATCTTTGATGCGGAGTATTTTTTCAGCTGCTTCCTTTTTAAATTTTTTATCACGCAAAATATTTAATGACCAACTGTAGCCATATTTCAAACGCAAATAAAAATCATACAGTAAAAAAGAAATACCCAGGGAATATACACGGGAAGATGAAAGAGCTTCTGTATAGCGGCCGGCAAGTGCACGCAAAGATCTTAAAGGAAAAATAGTCAATACCCTTCTCAAGAAGGCTGATCTGATCCATGTATCTGTAATCATCGAATGTAAAAGCCCTGAAGCCAATACAGCTTTCGGTATCAAATAATGTGCGCGAGCACCGATGTGTACACAAATCACCTTAGACCTTTTCAAGCAGCAATTGTTTTTTTACAAACTTTTTATATTCCCGAACGAAATAAATAACCGGCCAGTAGCTCATTAATACAATCGCTATATCTCCCGGCAAATCACCGCTTCGAAAAACAGGGATCATGGCGGTTAATAAAACTCCCGTTAACAACCAGGACAGATCTGATCTGAATTGATTGATGTATCGGTACAACCATACAAGGAAAAATGCCCACAGCACTGAAAAAATTATAATTCCTTCTGTCCCCATTTCGCCATAAAATACCCCATAGATCGTTGGTGAAAAACCGACCGTTGTTTTTTCAAGACCGTACTTTTTCTGATAATTCTGAAACCAGCCTGCCAATGGTTTATCCGGCCACAAGTTGCGGGGGATGGGTCTTAATAAAATATTCAAATGATCTAACCCATAATTGTAATCCAAATATTTAGGATACACCTGATACATCATCATGAAGCCGTCAATAAAGTTCACATCATCAGACTCTTCCATACGTTCGACGCTTTCTTCATAAAGTTCATCCACAGACAACGCCTCTGAACTGGCATTTGCATAACGCAATACCCGCGCGGCAGAAAATATCACCAGGATTACGAATAAACCTGCAGCCATGAACCAGAGCTTCTTCACAGGTTTAATATTCCGTGTAATAAAATATCCGACAGGAATCATCCAGCCTAAAAACTGAAAACGCAATTCCGGACTATATGTAACAACTGCGATGAGCAAAAATACAGCAAAGTATACAACCTTCACCTGCAGATTGGAAACACGGGTAACAATAAACACCATAAAAAACAATAATATGAATGAGCTATTGGCAAGTTTGGTTAAATAGCTATAACTGTTCGCAACATCATGTAAAACAATTTCAAAAAAAGTAAATATGCCCAACCCAATAAAAATAACTGTCTTCCGCTGCAATAAAAATTGCCTTAAATATTCATTAGAGTCTTTTATTTTTTTAACCGGCTCCTTAAAAAAATACATAAATCCATACATCATTACTGAACTGCCCAGTAAAATAAGTTCTGCTACTTTGTAAGCTATTTCAAAATTGAAAATAAAATCAATTTCATAATTAAAACTCACAAAATGACTGGTACCCATTTCAAGAGATAGTATTCGATATTGTACCATCATATTAAAAAGTGCTATAAAAATGGGTACTTCAGAGCGTTTCTGTAAATAGAACACCACAGCAATAACCAGATTTATAACCAATACAATGTATATTAAATCTTTATCCATTCTTCTAAGCTACCCCAGGCAATATTGCTTCAATCTACTTAAAAAACAGTAAAATGAATACAATATCCATTGATAATGGTAATCTATTCATCTATTTTATTTGCATTGACCGGCCTAAAGCCATTTTTCAATGTAGATTTAGTCCGTAATTCAATTGCAGGATTTTGCCATGACAAAATGCTTGGTAATGGCAAATCCCAAACAACTTCACTTTTGTAATATGAAACATGATTGATATTCTGTATCTGAATTTCTCCTTCAGGAAAAGCAGCCTGTTGAAACACTATATTTTTATAATTACCTGAAACATCTTTGCATGTACGTACGAGATTCATACTTGTCATGATAACAACAAAAAACAATATCAACTGCTGAGTATACTTTCTCAAAACTACTATCTCCTGTAACAGAAAATATATTCCTATTCCTACATATACTAAAATATATCCCCACGCAAAACGGAAATCGGGATATTGAGTAATCCATATAACAATATTCAACAGAAGCATTCCCTGAATAGCTATAAACAAACGATCATTCAGCGTACGCAGGTGTTTTTTTAGCGTAACAATATGATAGAGAGAAATCACTAGAGCTGTGATCAAAAATGCCTTTTGCTCAATCGGACTTTTTTTAAACCATTGCGGAAACCATTCTGAGAAAGACATTTTAAGAACCTCTTCTATAGATAAGCTATCGAAAATCGGAAAACATTTAACAGCATTGCGTTCATAGATTACTGACTCCAAAGGTACTTTCCAATCAGGATTAAAAATATCGATACCTGCGATTGGAAAAACCAGGTAACCGGTTGTTATGTAAAAACGCACACACCAGGGAATTATAAACATTGCTCCTATACATACAAGCCATACCATTCTATCAAATTGTTTATTCAATAAAACAATACTAATTGTTGGCAAATAAATAAGCAGCAAATAGATTGATGATGGCTTTATGGTAACCAGATAGAAGGAAATAAAAAACGAAACTATAAATGTATAATCGATTTCACCCAACGTTTTATTTTCGTACTTACCAACCATCCACAAAATTACCAGAGAGCCTAAATAAATATTGGGCAAATCAGCTGCTGAAGATGTTAAAAAATTCCTAAAAACAAATGAAGCGACAAACAAACCGCAGATATAACGTATAGGTGAGACTGTCTTTGAAACACCCAGTAAGTAATAGCCGAGTATAACTAAGGTAATAAAACCATTTAAATCATAGAACAATGTTCCTGACCATCGCAGACTAAGTAGAGCACTCAGAATATGCCAGGATGAATTAAAGCCAAACCGGCCTTGTAAATTAGCGAGCCCCGGAGTAATACCATATGTTTCAACCCATTTAATGAATGGAAGATAATATCCTTTTTCGTCAAGTATTTCTGAAGGAGCTGCACTTTTACAAACAACAATAATCAGTATAGCGAAAAATACACCTCCGGTAACTGTAAACAAACGAACCTGTTTAATTGCAGCAACTACAATTTCTCTTTCTTTAATTATCGCTCCCAGGGCAAGAGCATATAGAACAAGTAACAAATAAGGACTATTACCAAGCGAAAAAAACAACGAACACACATTCGCAATGAATCCAACGATCACTACTCCGATCAGGATAAAAACAAATAAACTTTCGGAACTCTCATGCTGGTTGAAATACTTAACAACAGAACGATGCCCCAATACTCCCCAACCTAAAAATAAAGGCAATAACAAAAACCAATATGCGATTAATAAGATCATAACATGTCGTGATTAAAATACTATCCGATCGGTGTATGTTGTTTATTCATTAATTTCTTTTTCACTTTTTGAAAGAAATATATTCCCAAATATTTCATATACCCAACCCAAAAAGAGAATGATTTAAACGGCATATACTTCACCATAAACTTTTTTGCCTTTGCTCCCTGAAAATGCAGGGTATGAAACAATACAGCTTTTTGATTCAGCTTCAGTATTCCAAATGGCTTTCCCTTTTGAAAGAAAATTTTTTTTATTCCCTTATCCATTTCAAAATATTCCTTTCCTACTTCCAGAGAAGGATCAAATGAGGAAGCTCCGTTAAAGCAATATGTATTTTCTACTTTTTGTTTATTTTTTTCAGCGTAAGCTGTTAGTAAAGTCATATCCGACACTCCGCCTACACCATGAATGGAAACAAAGTCTTTATAATATTTTTCTAATGCATTCAATGCATCCGCACCTGTATAAGAGTCAATAACAAATGTGCAAAAATCCATGAGTACATCTTTATTAACAAAATTGGTATGCCCGGAGATGCCACATAAAGTCATACCTGCATGCTTATATGTATCCGATAAATGCTGAACATCGTCGTAAACCAACACATCAGAATCCAGATACAAACAACGTTCAATACCTTTCTGTATCATAAACGATTTAAGCACAAACCAGCGCTGAATACACATCAATTCAAATGCTTCCGAATTTGTACTATAATGTTTATATAACTCTGCAAACTGGTTCGCTTCCTCTGATAATACATCAATTGAAATATGCTCAACAATAGGTTCATATACATGGCTTTCATCTGTACCAATAAAATAAACCGGTGCCTGCGGATTAGTTTGCTTAAGCTGATAAAGTGTATTGTATATATATGAGCTATTTCCTTTATGAATAAAAACAACAGGTATCATACAATTCTCTTTTTTCGTTTGTGTAATTCATGCACATGCTCAACAACAATCCGCACATGGTTATGCCAGCTTGCATACTCCAGATAATGTTCCCATGCTTCCAGTTGGTCAGTTGAAACATCTGCATACAGCGCACGGGAAACACTGTCTATAAATTCTTTTTTATTGACCGGAATAATCTCAGCCAATGCAAACTTCCTGACAACATTCGTAAGTGCCGATTTACTATCGCTAACAATGAATCTCTTTTTGTGCGGAGCAATCAAATTCAACAATCCACTCTGAGAAGTGAAGCTATGTTTGTAATACAAAAGTACCAGATCACACGCTTTGATAATTGCCTGCATTTCATCGTCTGACAAATGCTTTTCAATCCATATTACCTGGTGCAGTACATTCAGTTTTTTAATTTGTTCTTTATATGTTTCGATTACTACTGAAGAGCTGGAAGGTTTCCCCGCAATAAGCAATACTACATGGGGCAAATCAGGTAAGCAGTCGATGATAAACGAATAGTTTTTTTCATCACGGATATTGCCAATAATTCCCATCATTTTCCGTTCTCCTTTTTGAGAAACAAGCGAATTTAAAAGTGCTTGATCATATTCCGGATGTTCATACAGGCCATGCGGAATATTTATTTTGGGAATTTCTTTTTTGTAATATGTTTTATCAGGTAATATTTCGTGATACAGTGCCATGTCCATGATTGACATAACAGCCTTCATCGTTAATTCTGATAAAAATCTAACCGGCAGGTATGCGTCCCGATCGGGATCATGTAACAATACAACAAACGTATGCTTTGGTTTTAGCAGATAAAAGAAAGGCACCCAAAGCATGGATGAAATTTGTTCGTAATCATTTACAATGACTAAAGATGGCGGAGCTTTTCTAAGAAAAGAAAAAACAATAAAGGGATTTATAATGCTTCTGAAAAGAAAATAAAATTTCCTGAATAATTTATTTTTATAACGGGGCAAATCCGATATAAGAATTTTTTTATAACAAGCATTTTCCTGTTGCGTAGCATTCGCAGGAATTAATACCTTACAGTCTGTTATATGTTCGTTGTCTGAATAGGCTTTAGCAATACAACGGGAATATTCATAATTACCTCCAAAACTATTGGTATTTAGAATTACAACATTCATTATGCCAGACGTTTTTTTAGTTCCAAAGCTGCGCTCTTACGAAAAGCAGGTGATTTAAAATATCCTTTATAAAACCCTTTCAAATAACTATAACGAGTACTCTCAAGTAAATAAAAACTATATAAAAGCACACCAAAATTATATTTATCTGTTTTGAGTCTAAGCCAATTCTTAATATGATAAATATAAGGTCTGAATCCAGCAAGCAAAGGTATTAATACTAAAAAAAAATAGTTATTTATAAGATTGAACAATGCCAGCACACTAAGTCCGATCAGACAAATCAGGAAAGATAGCCTTAACATTAAGTCCATACATTTACCTAGCGTACTGCGGATATTTATTCCGGATTCTCCATCTCCTAACCCATAACGAAAAGCTTCTTTATTATATGCACTGGCCGTTTTATGTCTACCCCAAAATACATATGGCTTCTCAACCGGGTAAAAAGTAATGCCGGACTTTTTCACTAAACGTCCGAATATAGTATCATCAGCAGCCAATGTGAGCCATTCACAATACCCTCCAACGCGATCAAAGACTTCTTTATAATATGCGACAGACCGAGAAGTTGGTGTAAACCATTCTTCCTTTATATCATCTTTGTATCCATTAAACAATAAATAAGCCGCCTTTGCAGATATAGATTGAAGATCTTCGTCTTTAACCGTAAACGCTCCGGCTACAGCTTTTACAGAAGGATCCTTAAATGGAGCGATAATACTTTCAAGCCATTGAGGATGAAAGCGGCAGCCGAAATCAGTACTGGCAATCAATGGATAAGCTGCTGCCTGTATAGCCATATTTCTACCTTCGGCTACATTACATTTATGCTTTTGTAAAACCTTAATGGGTATTGGAGATTCTTTCTGCCATGCTAAAAGGGTTTCATATGTGCCATCGGTAGACCCTGCATCGGTAATAATGATTTCAGAAGGTTGTACCGTTTGGTTTTTCAATTCTTCTATTGTTTGATCTAACCGGGATGCCTCGTTATAAACAGTAGAAACTAATGTAAAGCTCAATGTCATACAGAAATACTAACAATGAGCAATTTACACATTATTGTCTGGATGACAATGTATTATTATCATTAAACTTTGTGTAATGCCCAGCTAAAGCAGACTGATATCAGATCAAACACCAGCGCTGTTCCTCAATAAACAAATCTACCTTTCAGGTTATTTAAGGGTTTTTCAATCGCATAAAAAGAAAGTGTTGCAATCGCATATACCAGGCAAACATCAATAGTCAGGGCGAGGTATGTGTCTGAGATCTCTATAAAATATTTTCGGATGTAGGGAACAAACGGATGGTATAAGTACATTCCATAACTTATTTTTCCTGTATAGCGCAGCACACCGTTATTAAGTATTTTGCTATCCTTCCAATCAGTAATAGATTTATATAAAATCAGAGAAAAAATTATCGAAAAAATGGGCAGTGTTTTTAATAAAAAACTTTTCCCTTTATGATCAACGATCGGAAAATTCAAATGAATATACAAACACAAAAATAGCAACAATAAAATTGAAGGATATGGAAGCTTTATATCATGAATACGCATATAAGCAAGCAGCAGCCCGAATCCAAAATAATCGAAAGCTGACAATGTAAAATAATCATAAAAGTAATTGTATTGAAAATGAAGAATCATTCTGGAAACGACGCCTGCAACAATAAATCCAACGATCAATTTTAATATATTTTTTGCGGGAGTTAAAAACAACAGCAATGGGAAGACAAGATAAAACTGCTCTTCAATGCTAAGAGTCCAGAAATGAGATGTTGGCCACACAGTAAACTTATCAATGATGAGTTTAAAATTTGCTGTATACGTAGCATACCATTCCGCATAATTGTATATATAATGGGGCAAGCCCAGCAGCAGCATTACAAGCAATAAAAGATAATACACAGGAAAAATTCTAAGGGAACGCCGGATATAAAAAACTTTCAAAATATTTTTCGTTGGTTCATTTGTAACATCTTTTTGATATCGTTGCTGAATCAAAATATTCCCAATTAGGAAACCACTCAAAACGAAAAATATTCCTACTCCTAAAGCACCAAAATGTAAATTAATAAACCAGCCTTTATCTACAACCAGATGTTCATACATAACAGCAAGCAAGGCCAGCCCTCTTATACCATCCAGAGCTGAAAAATATACTGGTTTTGCTGAGCCTTCAACCTGCATTAAGATTTTTTATTTACAAGTTGATTTTTCAGTTCAAATGCAGCTTCCATGGCCTTATCCATGTTATAGTATTCCCATTCAGCAAACCTGCCTAAAACATATATCCCATAAGGAGCCAGATATTCTTTATAAGCTTTAATAATTTTCCGGGTTTCATGATCCTGTATCACATAAGAGTTCTGTTCGTTATTGAAGTCAATAGGAACTAAATTACCAGGCAATAAAGCAAGTTCCTTTATCATTTCTTCTTTCGTACAAATTCCTGAAAACTCTACTGTACAAGACGATCGATTTGATTTTTTTAGCACATCAGAATTATTGGTATAACTGAAATTACCTGTATATATAATACGGTGTGCTTTAAATGAGGACTCGGGAATATATAACCAGGACAAATCATTTACATCACAACTGCACAGCACGCTTGAGGTTCCATTTGAACGCAGCTGTTTAATGGAGTTCTCATATTGAAAAGGTTTATCGGCAGATATAATGTCAGGCAGATTTCTAACATCAGCCGTATAAATAACTTTATCAAAGGTTTCGCCAAAGAGTGTTATTTTATTTTCTTTTATTGAAATACTTTCCAACGGCTTATTACACACAACTGAAAGTCCCTCGGCGAGCCTATCTACGATAAACTGCGAACCTCCGGATTTGGGATAATAAAAATTTGCATGAACCATGTCCCGCTCATCCCTGCGAATAATGTTGTTTGTAATAATCTCAAGAATATTAGGCATCGGAAGTTTTCCGTCCAACCATTCCATGGATACAGTACTTAAATCTGTTTTCCATATTTTTTGATTATACGGTTTGAAATATAATTCATATAAGGTATTTCCAAATGTATTCTGCAGAAAAGCTTCAAAGTGTTCGTAAGACATCGGCTGCTTTATGCCAGCTTTATTTATTTCAATCAGTTCCTTTATGACCTGTTCTACAACCGGCACTTCGAGTTGATATAAAAAATTCTCTATCGGATAACCTACAAATGCTCCTTTATAAAAAATTTTCGCATTCCTTTTGGCCTGCACAAACTCCTTTTCTTTGTCGAATTTATTCCAAAACCATTCTAATACTTCTTTATTTTTACTATTAAATACATGCCCGCCAACCCTATGATAAAGCACATCATCCGGACGGTTACAGTATACAAGCCCACCAATATTAGCATTCCTTTCAAAGACATGTACATCATATGTATCCTGCAACACAGCAGCGGCTGTCAATCCTGAAATTCCCGATCCTATAACAGCGATTTTACTTTTCATTGATATTATTTAAAATATGCTCTTTAATTTTTTCAAGCAGCGACATTGACAAAGACGCATCAAACTTACGGGCAAAGAAAGCTTCCGAGTGACTTATAACATCATAATCTTTTTCTTTTAAATTATTAGGATGCCAGTTAACAGCATTCGTCCAGTCAATATACCTGTAATTATTATTATTTAAATTCATTGCTTTGTTATTCGCCAACAGTGTTTGAAAAACAACTTCAGGAGGACAAACATTCAAATCCGGATATTGATTTACATCTCTTAAAAATTCTGTTATTTTTTTAACATCCTTTTTGTTCTCCAATATATATTTCATGGCCTTTCTATTGATCATAAACCAATCAGAGCCGTGATAAGGTATATATAAGTCTTTAAAAATATTTGTATATTTTTTTCTTTTAACCCGAATAGGTTTCCAATAAAACTTTCCGCTTTTCCTAAAAAAGGGAATCTGAAACAACATTCGTGTTTCAAAAGCTTTTCTGAAGTACTGATAAAAATCGAAATAATCTGTATTAACATTATTACATTCAATATATCCATCAAACGTACTATTCTTTAAAAAATCGATTAATTGAGCGGGTCTTTTAATTGGAAAACAATTGGCGCTGAGCGTAACAAACCAGTCGCAGTTTTTATCATATAGTAGTTCAAATGTTTTCAATAAAGCCTCAATGTTATTTACATGCGACCAATGAGTTATTACGGTTTCTTTTACTATATCAATATTTGCTTCTTTAAAAAACGTTGCATCAAATGCAGACTTGGACTTATCGTGATGTATTGCTATTGAATAATCGGGGTATTGCGCTAATTGATTAACCAGTTCTATATATACCTGATCAGGTTCTTTGTGTGACAATATGGAAAATCCTATTTTCATACATTAAGCATTTAATTTAAAGAAGTATTAAAATATTTTTCAAACATTACTTTATCAGAACTTATGCCATGTAAGGGTTGCCAATCCGTGCCGGTTTTCATGCGCCCATATTTTGAATAAGCTTTACTTATGAATCCAGCCAGATGATCTGCAAAACTTAATGGATAATGAATCTGATATTGCTTACAATACTTCTTGTAATTTGTAATCGTCCCTCTTAGCACATATTTACTCAATAATGACATACGTTTTTTATCACGTTTCAATATATCAGAAAAGATGGCTATGCCATTTTGGGTACGCTCTATCTCTTTGGTGTATTTATCTGTAATTTGATATTCATGTTGCCGGTAGATGGTTAAGCTTTTATTCTCATGTAAAGGAAAGGGTGTAATCAATGCAACACGGGACCAATATTCTTTATCTTCGTGTGTCATTACATCTTCACGCCATAAACCTACCTGATCAACTAAAGCTTTTGAAAATAAACATGCTTGAGTAATTGAGCACCAGCCTTGAGCTACGATATCCGATAAGGGCGTATTGGGTAATGGATAATACTGCATTACAACATCTGTCTGTACCCACCCCTGCGGCTCTTTTCTAGCTGTCACAAACGGACCAATCACACAGCCCTTTTCAATATTCGTACTTAGCTGCTCTGCCTGAACTTCTAATTTATTCGGCGACATTATATCATCTGAATCAAAAAACTGAATAGCTTCTCCGCGGGCAATTTCAATTCCTGTATTACGAGCAGCTCCAGGACCATGCCCCTTACTTTTAAGTAAAATTATTTTATGCATGTATGGCTGCAACACCTCTGTTAAATTATCCGTTGACTCATCATCTACAATGATGATCTCTATGGGCGGCAAGGATTGTGTCAATACACTTTCCAGTGTCTCAACAATCAAATGTGCCCGGTTTTTAATCGGTATAATAACAGATATTTTCATTTACAGCCTTACGTATTCTTTGTCTACCGAATCTCTAATTATAAAATAAGTATTTAGTTTACGGCCAGATTTTTTTAAATAAAAACCGCAATAAAAATTTTCCTTCTTGAGCTTTATCTTTTTTCCTTAACGTAAATTCATGTATTGCCTTTGTAAAAAAATAAAGATATGTATATAG
>JAGKWN010000175.1 GCA_021151805.1 Cytophagaceae bacterium
ATACCATCATAATCATATTTTTTAATTTGCAGATTACGTTTAAAGAGCTAAATTTGATCTGACTAAACAATTCTTTTCAAATGTTTTTAACTTTCATTTAAAATGAAAAAAAATCACCTAAAAATTATAATCGGATGTTGCATTTTTTTACTCTGGGGATGCTATCCACAGGAAAATGGCTCCATTAATGAGTATGATCTTGTTGCCACAAATTATGACAAAGATTTCGCTTTCTCTCAGCACAAAAACTATGCATTACCGGATAGTATAGTTCTGGTTAGTGACCAGACAACAAATGGAGACGATCTGGTGTTTGTTGACAAGAAAACAGCACAGGTTATACTGGACCAGATCCGTACCAATCTGAACAGCATGGGCTGGACAGAAGAGGACACTACAACAGCAGATATTATTCTACTTCCTACTGCTTTAAAAAACACAACACTTTACTACTATTACGACTGGGCATACTGGGGTTGGTACTATCCCGGCTATTATCCTGGCTGGGGCTGGGGTTACCCGGGTTACGGCTATCCTTACCCATCCGTATCAGGTTACCAGACAGGGACTTTATTTATGCAGATGACTTACAGAGCAGGCATCGAAGCAGGAAGTGTGCCTGTTGTTTGGAATGGTGTTATCAATGGCTTGCTCAATGTTGGTGGGTCTTCCGCTTCATCCACTGTTAACAGCAGAATTGTTTCCTCAATCAACCAGGCATTTACTCAGTCTCCATATCTAAAATAATTCAGCAATGAAAAATATATATATTGTTTTACTTCTTTTTATATCAGTGGCTACACAGGCTGTAGCGCAACTGGGAGATAATTACCTGACACTACACTACTCTACTGGTGTTGGCTTAGGAAGTACGAATGACTTAGTAAGCAAAATGAGCTTCAGAGGAGCATCTTTTGAATACAGAAAATTCACTTCAGATGTGGTTGCATTAGGTCTGGATTTTAACTGGAATGTACTGTATGAAAAAAAATCATATGATACATATACTGCAGGAACTGTAAGTTTATCCGGTGTGCAGTACCGTTCATTGAACATACTTCCTTTCATGGCTACAGCAGATTACTTCTTTGCTGACGGAGATCATGTATTACAACCGTTTGTTGGTTTGGGTATAGGTGCTGTACATACCATCGAAAACGTTGATATGGGTCTGTATCGTTACAATGTGAAAGAATGGCATACAGGTTTTAAACCTCAGGCAGGTATCTGGTATTACCTGAATGAAACGACAAAACTTTCCGTAAGCTCTGAATTTTTGTATGCGTTCAAAACAGCTAATACAGCAAAAAGAGAAATGCTGACTTTTAATATCGGTATTGCTTTTACTCCTTATTAATTTCTGAAGAACAATCTAAAATTTTAACACATACAATTTAATATATACAACAAATGAAAAAGCTAATCACAATTTTATCAATCGTTTTTTTATCTTTTATTTCTCTTTTGTCTAATGCACAGACACAGGATGAATTGTTTAACTCTGTTTTCAAGCAAGAAAAAAGAGCATACTTTGCTGAGAACATGCATTTAAAAGCAGATGAATTTGATAAGTTCTGGACAATCTACGGTGCGTTTGAAAATGAGCGTGTAAATATTGGTACTGAGCGTATCAACTTACTTAAAACATATGTAGAAAAATATGAAACAATGAGCAATGAAGATGCAGATGCATTCATGAAAAAATGGCTTGCTGTTGACAAAAAAGAAGATGCTATGCGTGTTAAATACTATGGCAAAATGAAAAAAGACCTTGGCGCAAAAACTGCTGCACACTTCTTACAGTTAGATGACTACATCCAAACGGCTATCAAGTTTGAAATTTTAGACGAACTGCCATTCATTGGTGAGTTTTCAAACTAATTAACAGAAGGGAGTTCAAATGAACTCCCTTCTTATTTATGAATAGATGCGCTTAGCATGTCACTTGCATTTCAGCTATTCTGTTTACACTTCTTCAAATAATTTCCTATTACCTTTTTTCTTCTCTGTCAAACTAGTTGATCCGGCTGCAGCAATACATTATTACTCGAATGAAAAACATTGTCACGTTATTATCGCTTTTGTTATTTTCACAATTTGTTATTGCCCAAACAGATTCGACTTCACAAGCTACTGCCGACACACTCTCAAAATTTGACAAGTTCAATCAAAAGGGTGAAAAGGTTTTCCAATACATTCCTGTACCCATTTATTCACACACGAAAGAAGCCGGCGACATATTCGGATTGGCGAAATACAACCTGTTTGATTTGTATAAAGGAGATACCATAACAAAACCTTCAAAGGTTTCGAGTGTATTTACCATGTCCAGTAAAGGCCGGATTAACTTCTCACTTTCAACAGAATTCATTTTAAAAGAAAATAAATACATTTTTTTAAGCTACGTAAATTTCAAAAAAACACCTGAAGTTGTTCTGGGGATTGGCAACGATGTAAGCATTGACAACAAAGAAAATATTTCAAACAACCGGGTACGTTTTAATATTGTTGCGCTCCGCAAGCTGAGTAAATACCTGTATGCCGGTCCGGGCTTTGATATTTCTTACTACTACAATATGCTTGTAGACAGCAACAGCATCATGATCCGCGAAGGAGCATTGGGCTTAAACGGTGGTTTAAATGTTGGGCTTGGCGTAGGTGCAGCGTACGACAGCAGAGACAATCGATACAATACATATCAGGGATCTTATATCCTCTTCACCTCCACCTTTTATGGTGGTGCAATTGGTAGTGAATATACGTTCAGTAAAATAAACCTGGATGCACGAAAATTTTTCAATCCCTGGTTCAAACATGTTATTGCCTTACAGGTAACAACCAATGCTTCCTACAATCAAACACCCTATTACAACCTGGCACTGCTCGGAGGCAGTAATCAAATGCGGGGCTACTACGAAGGTGCAATCAGAGATAATGTATTGATTGATGGACAGCTGGAATACAGAATGCCGATCTGGAATATTTTTGGGATGACGGGATGGGTAGGCACCGGACGCGTAGCGCCGAGCTATCGTGAAATGGCATTCAATAACCTATGGATCTCTTATGGCTTAGGAGCACGTATACGGGTGGATTCCAAACACAACACCAACCTGAGAATTGATTTCGGATTCGGACAAAAAGGTGCGAATGCCTTCATCATCGGGTTTGCTGAAGCATTTTAATCTGTTGTTAAAATTTCCTTCTCAACTAATAAATTTCAAAATACCGCGAGTATAATAAAGAAGGCATTCTATCTATGATAGTTATTTTTGAACCGGCTGTTCCTTAACAAGCTCCTGTTTAATCCATTGCTTTTTATTTTTATCCCAGTAAAATTTATTATCCATCATACTTTCCAATGTAAGCGGATACGTAATTTCTTCTTTCCACAAAGGGGTATTGTCAGTGTCAAATGTGATAATAGTTTCATACCAGTGCATGCTCGCATCCGGATTAAAATGAATCATGATGCTTTTTACGGCCCCATTCGCATGAAATTCCCTGATTTCAGTAGAAACTGAATAAGTAGAGAATACATCTTCCTGCTCAAAAGTTATTTTTCCTTGTGGATCATAAAACCGGATTTTCCTTTTCCCTCTATGATCATTCAGCGGATCTGTTTTTACAGAAACGTTTTTAGAATTCGTATAAAAATGATAAATGGTATCGGTCCTGTTTTTCTTTATATCCGGAACAGAATGAACTTTCTTTTTAACAATAACAGATTTTTTGGTTATTATTAATGTATCCGTTGCTTTGGCGCGACGCAGAGATAAAAGAGTATCGCTTGTGGCTTCTTTCACTTTATCTTCTTTCTTCAATCTACTGATTTCGTTTTTCAGAGAATCCGTTTCTTTCCTCAATTCATTTAATAATGCTTTATCATTGGCATTATTTTCATTGGTCAGGCTGCAGCTGAAAAAGAATGGAATGAAAATAAAAATAACATATGCTTTCATACGTAATAATTAAGAATACATGAACCAGTAAATGAAACTACCATATATAATTTATAAATTTCATGCCAGAATACTGAATCGTCGGCATTCCTCCTGCTTTCAGCATCCCATTTTTCAGTATAAATTATACAACAAATCATTAAAAAATGTATTATTGCAATACAAACTAAATTTTTGACAGATGAAAAAATTTATCTTCTTTTTATTATTCGCTTTTTATTCATTCATAGGATTTAGCCAGGTTTTTTCAAACAGAAGCAACTTGAAAAAAGATTCTACTAAAGAAAACGAGTACCCTTTTTTACTTCCTATCCTGGGTAAAAAAGCTACTGCAGCAGGCTTTGACCTTCCATATTCTGCAGGGATTGGTGTTAATTATTTATGGCAGAAATCGGATATAACCATCAGCAATTTAAGTGTTGGTTTCAATCATAACCCGCAGCACAGCCTGGATAACGTCATACAGTTTAACAGTGCTACAGTAACGTCAAATGGTATCAATATCCGTCCGGATGTGTGGGTGCTACCCTTCCTGAATGTTTACGGGATATTTGCAAAGAGTTATTCTACTACAGCCATTGATGCAAATCTGCGCGTTCCAACAGATCCTTCTGTACCCGGTTCAGAGTGGAAAACCATTGCAAACTTCCAAACAAAAGCTCAGTTTGAAGGAACTACTACCGGATTTGGTTTTACACCAACCATGGGGGTAAAAGGCTTCTGGATGGCGTTTGATATGAACTTCACCTGGACAGACATTTCTCAGTTAGAAAAGCCAGCTTTCACTTACATTTTTGGCCCAAGATTGGGGAAAGCATTTAAATTACAAAAGCCGGAGAAAAGTGTAGCCTTCTGGGTTGGTGGTTTCCGTGTGAAAATGAATTCTGGCACTGCTGGCTCACTACCTATAGGCGATCTTTTCAACACAGATGGTCTCTCTCAAAAAATTGACAATGGCTATGCTATAATTGATGAAGCTCAGCAAAACACGGATGCATGGTGGAATGGACTTACCCCGGCAGAGCAACAACAACCTAGAAACATTGCCAAAAAGGATTTTATTGAAAGTAGATTGGCAACAGCAGAAAGTACGTTAGATGGTTTAGCCGGTACAGTAAATAATGTTGAAAATTCATCGGTACAATACTCTTTAACTAAAAGACCTGCCGATATGTGGAACTTCTTAGTAGGAAGTCAGTATCAATTCAACAAACACTGGATGCTTAGAGCGGAATGTGGTTTCCTTGCTTCGAGAACCCAGGTGATTGCTGGTCTGCAATACCGCTTCGGTTTATAAAATATTCTTCCTATAAATAAAAAGAGGTCCTGCATAAATG
>JAGKWN010000043.1 GCA_021151805.1 Cytophagaceae bacterium
ATTATGAATTATGAATTATGAATTATGAATTATGAATTATGAATTATGAATTATGAATTATGAATTATGAATTATGAATTATGAATTATGAATTATAATCAAATTTGAAAATTTTCCATATTGGATAATATTCAAAAAAGAATGAATTGAAATTTAGTCTAAGACTCTGAAGTCTTCTTCACTTTCATTGCTTTGGCAACACTATACTTTCTGCCGGAGTTCAATTGAATACAGAGTGCACGTTTGGTTTTAAATTCTTCAATCCGGAATGAATCGCTTTTAATGTAAAAGACGTCGCCTACTTTCAGATCTTCCAGGAACGTGTATTCGTCGGCATCCTTGTCGTATCTGCCCAAAACTTTCATTAGTGCAATGTCTCCGCATGAAGATGCGGATGGCTCGTTAAACATGTGCAGATGTAATGCCAGCAGCACATCTTCCGGAAACACGTCCGGTTTCAGGATCGGGTACATCACCTCTTTAAAAGCAGACTGCCATTCTTCGCCATGGGGCTTCACGGATAAGCCATGCCGGATCGTGGTAACTAGATGCGCCACTTCGTGCAGGTATGTTACCAGAAACGAATATTGGTTCAGCCCTTTATTAACGGTAATGGTATGCTTCTTTGTTCTGGGGTCGAAAGTATAATCGCCCAGCTTGGTTTCCCGATCGCGGCTTACTTTAAAATAAAAGCGGCCAAGACGCCAGAGCTCTATGGAATAATCTATTGCTGCAAGCGGTAAATGGGTGCGAAGTATATCCGGGGTGGAACGCATGCCCTAAGGTACGAAGTATATAAAAAAGAAAAAACCGCTCATGGAGCGGTTTTTTCTGAAATTCATTGGACGCAAGGTCCGGTGAATTAGTGAGCTTTTGGAGCTTCAGCTGGAGCAGCAGCAGGAGTAGTTGCTGTATCCTTAGCTGTAGTGTCAACTGGAGCAGTTTCAACTTTAGTTGTAGTGTCACCAGCTGGAACAGTTGCAGTAGTGTCACCAGAAGTTTCTGGAGATGTTTTTTCAGCGCAAGAAGCGAAAGCTAATACTGCAGCTACAGATAATAATGCGAATACTTTTGTCATGATTGTAATAATTTATAGTTTATTTTCGGATACAAATTTAATACTTTTTTCAATTATCCAAGGTTTGTCCTCATTTTTTTTAACTAAAATGAAATATTTAGAGAATATTTCAATATTACCTATGAATAATTGAATCCTTTACTTCTTCCGGTACACAATTGAAATCGGAACTCCTTCAAAATCAAAGTATCCTCTGATTTTATGCTCCAGAAAACGGGTATATGACTCACCTACGTACTGCGGCAGGTTGCAGAAGAATGCAAAAGTCGGTGATTTGGTCGGCAACTGCGTCACATATTTTATTTTCACGTATTTCTGCTTCATTGCCGGCGGCGGATTGTAATCAATTTCCGGAAGAATCTTATCGTTCAATTCAGAAGTTGGAATACGCTTGCCACGGTTGTCATATACGCGCATGATAGCCTCTACCGACTGAAATAAACGCTGCTTATTCAATACAGAAATAAACATGATCAACGGGTAATCAATAGGCTTCAGGGCATTACGGATATTCTCCTGAAATACTTGTGCAGTCTTGGAATCCTTTTCAATCAGATCCCATTTATTCACCAGGATCACAATTCCTTTTTTATTGTTGTGTGCCATCCAGATGATGTTCATGTCCTGTGATTCAATACCGCGTTCAGCATCGATCATAATCACACAAACATCTGACTCTTCCAGGGCTTTCACAGATCGCAGGATCGAGTAATACTCTACATCTTCTTTGATCTTCGATTTCTTACGAATACCGGCCGTGTCAACAAAGATGAATTCCTGGCCGAATACATTGTAATGTGAAGTAATGGAATCCCTTGTTGTACCTGCCTGATCGGTTACAATGCTGCGGTTGGTACCTAACAGCGCATTTACATAAGAAGACTTACCTGCATTCGGTCGACCCAGCACGGCAATTCTAGGAATACCTTTATTCGGATCTTCTTCGCCTTCAACTTTGAAATGAGAAATAACTTCATCCAGCAGTTCACCCGTACCTGTTCCGTTCTGAGAAGAAATCGGCCATACTTCGCCCATACCCAGTTCATAAAACTCGGCACTCATGTGCAAACGTTTATTATTATCGGATTTATTGGCAACCAGCAATACCGGCTTTTTTGAACGTCTTATTTTATTGGCAAACTCCTGATCAAGGTGGTGTACACCAACCTCTGAATCTACCACAAACAACACTACGTCTGCTTCTTCAATGGCAATATCTACCTGCTCTCTGATTTCCCCTTCGAAGATATCATCCGAACCGGTTACATAACCACCTGTATCAATAACGGTAAAGAACTTACCGCACCATTCTGCGTCGCCATAATGGCGATCTCTTGTTACACCGCTTTCATCGTCCATGATGGCCACTCGGGCACCTACCAAACGATTGAAAAGTGTTGATTTACCAACGTTGGGTCTTCCAACTATGGCTACTATATTTGACATATTCTGATTAATCTAATTTATAGCCGAACTGACGTAAATAAAATTCTTTACTTCTCCAGTCAGGTTCAACTTTTACAAATGTTTCGAGAAAAACTTTTTTGCCAAAGAACTCTTCCATGGATTTGCGGGCCTGGGTCGCCGTGCGTTTCAAGGCCTCACCACCTTGTCCAATAATTATTCCTTTTTGTGAATCGCGCTCTACAATGATTACAGCCTGTATGCGCAGCAAATCCTTCTGGTCTTTAAAGGACTCAATCATTACTTCCGAACTGTACGGAATTTCTTTGCTGTAATTTTTAAATATTTTTTCCCTGAAAATTTCCGATGCGAAGAAGCGCTCCGGTTTATCAGTTAACTCATCTTTGTCGTAATACGGCGGATGCAGCGGCAGATGCGACAACACCCATTTCAGTACCATGTCTGAATTGAAGTTGGTCAATGCCGATACAGCCAGAATAGAATCTGCTTTCGGAAACTCCACCTTCCACTTCTCAACCAAAGCATCTATTTCTTCCTGTGTAGAAAGATCAATCTTGTTCAACACCAGTAATACCGGCACTTCCACATTGCCCAGACGCTGCAATACCAGCGAATGGTCTTCCGGATCTTTTACATCCAGTACCCACAGGATCATATCGGCGTCTTCCAGCGAGAAGTCCACAAAACGCATCATAGATTTCTGAAGTTCGTATTTCGGTTCTATAACACCCGGGGTGTCAGAATAAACGATTTGAAATTCAGGATCATTGATGATACCCATTACCCTGTGGCGGGTAGTCTGGGCTTTAGGCGTGATAATAGACAAGCGCTCTCCTACCAGGCAATTCATTAATGTTGACTTGCCGGCGTTTGGCCTGCCGACAATGCTGACAAACCCCGCTTTATGTGTTTCTGTGTGACTCATTTGTACTTGTAATCAACAAAGGTACAAAAAAGATTTGGCTTCACATCTAATCTATTCGGTTTGAATGTGATATAAAGCAGGGTTTTCCTACATGAAAAGCTGAAAGCGAAACGCGGAATGCCTAAAGCCAAGATATTTAGTCAACCCTGGCAAATTCTAACGCCTCCCCCAGCATCATCCTATAACTAATACTTACCCGGCGAATCTCTGTTATAAAAGCGTAACACCGCTTTTCCAAAGATGAAGAACATGGTCATTACAAGAATACCACCCAACAGTATTCCGTTTTCAAAAATTATACCTAAGCCATATTGTATGTGAATCAATACCACGCTAATGACAAACTGAATAACTGCATAAACAATATTACCTGCCGGGCTGAATCCAAATGGACCGAGAAACTTTGTTCTGGTGATGCCCAGTATAAAATGAGGCATAGCATTGGCAAGAAAGAGTCCGATCAGAAAATCAATAATATTCATATTATCTCATGGTTTTTAATGTGTCTTTCAGGGATGTAAAATGCAGCTCCGGAATAACAAACGCAAAGCAAGGGGAATCTCCTACAACAGCGTCAAGCCAGGTACTTTTATACTCCAGCACTTCCAGCAATTGTATGGTTTGCACATCAAACACCAGCTTGATCTGTGCAACCGCATATACATCTTTATCCGGCTGTGCTGCAACAGCAAATTCCTGCTCGCAGAGCAGGCGGATCAAGGCTTGGGTATCCGGAAACAGTGTTTTAAATTTTTCAGGAACTGCTGCTGCATCCGTATGCTTTACACGAACAAACAGATCCGGTGCGTTGCTTAGACCTGGTTGTATATGGGTTGTGTAACAATCCTTTTCAAGCCGGTGTTCAAATGTATTTGGCAGATCTGTCAGCAGAATATTGCTGCAGACACGACTACCTATTGCATAGGCGCGGTCGTCTATACAATTCCTGATAAAAAATATAGCAGGTTCCTGCATTCCGAAATCATTGTTGTTTTCTATATAAAAGCGCCAGTTGCTTTGCAGCGGCGAGCCCATGATTTTTTTAAATGGTTTCAGAAAAGCTGGTCCGAATTTTCCGTGCTTATAAGTAAGAATCGTGAATAACACTTGCTCACCATATATCTTCAACTGTACATGTGGAGGAACAAGATGTTCTATCTTTTCAAAAGGGATAAGCCAGTTCAGATAAACAACATTGGTAACATTACTGGTTAAAGTAGTTTTACTGAAGGCATAAAATAATACACGTTTCAGTTTTATGAAAAAGATATTATTCAGCAGCTTATTCAGAAGATTGCCTGTAAGGCTTTTGCGGGGATAGCGAAACGGGTTCTGGTAAGACTTGCTCATGCAGCAAGTTAATTTTTAAAATGGATATATAATAAAAAAGAGAGCTGCTAACCACAGCTCTCTTTTTAAAATTATTTTATCCGGGTCCAGGTTTCTGTACTATAGAGAAACCCTATATAGCCCCGCATACTGAGCGTACCGTCTGTATTGAGCCATAGCTTGCCCGTGTATGTTTTACCATCCCGGCAATCATAAATTTTACCACCGGTATATTCTCCATCTTTATAGGTGAAATTTAAGAACGTTAATGAGCCTAACAACGGATTGTTTCGTTTGGAAGCATCGGGATTTTTGGCATCTACTTTCGGTTTTCCCGTAGCAGGGTCATTAGGCTCTGCCAGCCAGATGATCTTACCATAATAGGCGCCGCTATTGGTTTTATAAATTTCAACGTGCGCTTTCTTATCCGCAGAAAGCCATGTACCTAAAATCTTATCTGCCTGTGCAAAGGCTGAAGAGGTAATCAACAAGATTGATACAATATTGAATAAACGTTTCATAGCTGTATGGTTTACGGTTTACTTAATATACAAAAAATGGAAGCACTAATTGCTATAAGATTATTCTTTTATGTTTTCAAACCAATGAACGGTTACTTTATCACCGACAATTGTAGTATCATTCGGAAAAGTTGTTTGTATGATTTGATATGGCTTCCCATTTAGATCTTTTTGAAGTACAAACACTCCATTATCATTCAGAGAATATAACTCAGTAATGAAATTCATTTCGGTCGCCCCTTGCGCATCACCGATAAATGTTCTGCTTAAATAGCCTACAGATCCTTTATTATTAAACGAATACAAAGCCAATTTGTTATCTGTACGGAATGTACCAAAATAGTTTTTTGTTTTCTTTTTCAGATCATATAATAGAAAATAATTTACGCTGCACCCAATACCAGTACATTGGTCGAAATACATGCGAATACCTATCATTTCGGAATTTTTATATTTATAATATTTCATTTCATCCCAATCGTTCATATAATTCACGCTGTCGTTATCGTTTCCCCATACATCATTTAACGTTACACCTTTGTCTAAACGAAATACATCCCCATCAATATTCATCCAGATTTCACCACCTTTGCTTATCCATTTAACACTGTGATTAAAAAACAAAATCTCAGATGCGTCATGCATATTAGTAAAAACAGCTGTGGGTTGAATTTCGTTTTTTTTGAAATAGTCATCCAAACCATATTCTTCCGATTGCCATACTTTTCCGGCATCAGCAATTTTCACCTCCTGTACATTTTTTTCTTTCACACAGGATATATTCAGAACAAAAAATAATGCGACGATTGAATAATTTTTCACAGGTATATTTTTAAAATAAAACAACTGACAGAATAAAATCTCTTAATGGCTGCGCCACTTCCGTAATGAATGTATGGTGAAACAATAAAGGCATGGGTAAGATAAGCGACGCAAACACCCACACATGCGAAAACACCGGATGTGCAGTTATTTGTTTTACTGCCGCTGATTTATCTTCTGCATACATGGCTAATCCATGCAGCACAAAATATAAAAAAGGTAAACCATAGCCTGTTTCGACCGGAAATGAAATTGCGATTTCATGCAATGCACCCGATACAAGAAAAGAAGCAATCATTGCCAGTGAAATTCCATAATGCAATTTCAGTGGTTTATATACCACAATGGCTGTCATCTCTGAAAAGGCCATGTTCCAGCGCTTGCCCCAAAACTCTTTTAATGATGTTGCCTTATAGGGTGAACGAAAAAGCTCTTTCACATCTACACCTGAAAAGCGCCAGGAAGCGGTACTCAGATTTAAAATTCCAAAATGTAATATGAAACTTAAACCAACCAGCATGACCACTTCATACAAAAAATAAACATCTGAATAATTTTTCTGTAGATATACAGATAGTATTAAAAGGAGGATTCCAATAATAATTCTGCTGATGCCTTTCCATACGAATGGTATTACCCCGCTTAGCGGTTTAGCAGGGAAGGCTTCAAACAACTGCGGACGCATACCGAACCAGCCGAGCGAAAACGCCAGCCACTGCAACACATTCAATCCATTCTTGCCGCTGTATGATTCCACCATGACAATAACCTTCATGGATAAAAGCTGCAACGATGCGATCGCGATCATCTTATAGGTGGGCGATTGAGATGCCGTAAGCAGAATAGAAAAGACAGCGGTGCTGACCACAACCAACCAGCCAATAATTCTCGCACTATGAATACTTTTCAGCAATGGCAGCAAATAACCAATCACTAAAAGAAAGAGTGCCCAGCCTATTAATAAACCTAAAATCAAATCCATGAGTTGTTATATAAGAATGCAAGAAAATATACAGCGGTAAATAATACGAACAATGCAACCAAAGCAATCTCACCTAAGGTAAAGATGAATCCTTTAGGTGCCTGACTGGTATCAAAATAAAAAAATTGAATTCCGATGCGTGTAAGCCAGTACAAGCTTATAAATAAAGTTATGCATTTAGCTAAAAAAGAATGATCGGTCAATTCAGCAGTTCCCCAGATGGAGACTAGTCCGAAACAGAGATTGATTACCAGGATGTATGCGGCATACGTCCAGAACATCTGCCGGATCAGGGGTTGTACCTTTTCCAATGCGCTGTTCCATTGCAGTACTCTAGGAATCACACTACTGCCGATGCTTAACGCCACGTGTAGCAAACCACATATAAAAATTAGTTGTTGAAGAAATGTTTGATTCATATAGTCGATTAATATTTTAATAATTCCTGTGTATTTACTTTACCCGTTTCCAGCATAGGTATGGTTTCTACAAATACGATCTGCCCCGGCATCTGGTAACGTGCCACTTTATTCCGCAGCCACTCCATCAACACATCTGCTGACAAATCTGCATGATCTTTTTTAACGGCAAAAACCTTTAAGCGTTGTCCGTACAACTCATCAGCAACACCAATAACGGATGCCTGCAGAATCTGTTCATGTTGACACAAGATTGATTCTACTTCTTCCGGATATACATTCTCACCTCCCGACACAATCATATTATCCTGCCGGCCTTTTAAGAAAATATATCCTTTCTGGTTTTTAAAACCCAGATCGCCGGTTTCAACCCATTGCTGTGCATGATTGTCTGCGGTCCAGTTGCATCGGATAAAAATCATACCCGTTTCATGATCCGAAACTTTTTGTCCGTTATTTATAATTTTCACCTCAACACCATAAATAGGCTTTCCTATCGAATCCGGATGCTGCCGTAAATCTTCAGGTGTCGCTAATATGGAGAAACCGGCTTCAGATGAACCATAAAGATTATACAGTTTATCACCTGCAGTTTCTATTGTTCTCATCACCAGCAAACGATCAATCGGTGCGCCACCCGAAAGAATACATTGTACAGATTTAAAAACATCTGCATCAACATCCAGCAAGCGCTGTAATACAACCGGCACCAAAATCAACACTTCGATTTTATTTTTTTGTATCAGTGTGGCAGCTTCGTGCGCCGAAATTTTTTCCCGTAAAAAAATCTTCTTACCTAAAACCATTGATGTAACCAAGGCAGAAAAACCATAGCCATGATATACAGGCGTTGCAATATAAACAGAACGATAAGCATAAATTTTCAGCTTGGTCAGCAGCTCTGCCAGCGGATGAGAAAAATTTAAGATCGAAGCATTACGTGCCGCCGTTTTATAATTACCGCTTGAGCCGCCTGTAAGTACAATCACTTTTCCTGCTTTTACCGGTTTTATTTTTTTAGAAACAGAATATTCTTTTTTAACAGAATACTTTTCCGTAAGCTTCATTAAAGCTGACACCGAAACTTTTCTCGTTATAGCTGGTTGCTGTACATCGTTTTCTTTTTCCGCATCATAAATCACCAAATCAAATGTATGCTGTTGAATAATTTTTGCTAATTGTGTACTACCCATTTCTGCATTCAACAGATAAATATCTACACCCAATGCAGATAAAGCAATAATGGATTGTACACATATCTGATGGTTTTTACATAGAACAGCAACACGATTCTTTTTCTGCAAAGAAAATTCTTCCTGTAAGGTATAGGCTATATGATGACATGCATAATACAACTGTTGATAGGTAAATTCTTTATCTGCAACATTTAGTGCTACAGCTCCCGGGTATGTCTTGTATACATACCGCAACAAAGCCAGTAGATTAAAACCATCTTTCAGGAGTGATTGTAAAAAATAATACAGACTTCTGAACGTAAGCAGTTTTATGCGAATTAGTGTTCGAACTAAATAAAACATACTATTTCGTATTACTGTTTTTCATGAAAAATTCAATCGGAACTCTGAACAATACACTTCCGATTTCTCCAAAGATCAACCACCAAGGTTTAAATTTTCGTTGACGGCTTATAATGCATTTGCAAACAATTGTTGCTGCGTGATCCGCACGCATAGCAGGAAATTTTTTATAAGCTTCCGTTGGTTCGATCATGCGCGTTTTTACAAGCGGCAGATAAACATGCGATACCGCAACCTCTTTGGCTCTCAATTCAGGTGATGCTGCACGCAGCCACTGATCAAAGGCTACTTTCGATGCCTGGTAGGCAGACCATTTAGGCGCAGGTATGAGTAGCACATTTGCTGCTGAAACCGTAATGATCTGTCCTTGCTGTTTTAGCAATTGAGGAATCAAAGCCAGGGATAGTTTTACAGGAGCAAAATAATTCAGCGCCATGGTTCTTGTAGAATCATGAAAACGATCCAGTGAATCGAATACAGATCTTCGGATTGACTTTCCTGCATTGCTTATAAAAATATCAATGCCTGTATCCTCACTTTTCAATTTGTTTATGAATGCATCCAACTCTGTTTCGTTTGTCAGATCAGCCACGAATATTTCCACGTTCCCACCCAACTCTTCCACCTGCATTTTTACTTCTTCAAGCTTCTCTTTACTCCGTGCCACCAGTACCAGGTTGGCTTTTGCACGGGCCAGTTTATAAGCAACCTGTTCTCCAATACCAAAGCTACCTCCCGTAATCAGGATCCGTTTGTTTGCAACCGCTTTGTTTAATGCCTCCAAATTCAGAGGTGTTGCAGGGAAAAGAATATGTTCTGTAACTGTATATTTTTTATTGTCAGACATAAGGTATTCTATTCAAGCGGAATATATTTACAATTTAGCACAAAACCATAGACGGTAAGGGAAACAAATAACTATTTCGGCAAAAATTTCCGCAGTAGACCAACAGTTTTTTACCTTTGTCAGATGAATCAATACCCGATTGCAGAAATTGTTGATCAGATCAGAGACACTTTATCTCTGCAAACAACTGTTATTCTTCAGGCTCCTCCTGGCGCGGGAAAGAGTACCATCCTGCCGCTTGAGTTGTTGAAGGCTGACTGGCTGGGTGATAAAAAGATCATCCTGCTGGAACCCCGTCGTATGGCTGCGCGTAGCGTTGCACAACGCATGGCTGATCTACTGGATGAAGAGGTGGGTAAAACAGTTGGTTACCGGGTACGTTTCGACCAGAAGGTATCAGCACAAACACGTATTGAAGTTGTTACCGAAGGTATTTTAACACGCCGTCTGCAGCAGGACAGCATGCTGGACGGAATCGGCATGGTTATTTTTGATGAATTTCACGAGCGCAGTCTGCATAGTGATCTGTCGCTGGCCTTGTGCAGAGACCTGCAGCAGATCTTACGTGAAGACCTGCGGATCCTGATTATGTCGGCTACGCTCGACGGAGAGCAGCTATCAGCACTCTTAGAAAATGCGCCCATCATTACAAGCAAAGGACGACAGTATCCAATCGATGTACGCTATACAAGCGTTGACTCCAATGCTCCAATCAGTTCTGAAGTAACACGTGTAATCAATAAAACTATTAAAGAAGAACAAGGTGATGTGCTTGTCTTTTTGCCTGGCGTGCGTGAGATCCAGCAAACGGCAGATGCCTTGAATGAACAACATCCTGATCTTTCAATCCGACCGTTATATGGTGAATTAAGCCTTTCCGCCCAGCAGGAAGCCATCAATCCGGATGCCTATGGCCGGAGAAAAATTGTACTGGCAACGTCCATAGCTGAAACCAGTCTTACGATAGAAGGAATTAAAATTGTTATAGATAGCGGCCTTGCGCGCGTACCAAAGTTTGATCCCAATAGCGGCATGACCAAACTGGAAACCGTAAAGGTTACCCAAGACGCGGCCGACCAGCGTGCAGGGCGGGCAGGCAGACTCGGTCCCGGTATAGCGATACGCCTGTGGTCTGAAGCCACACACAACTATCTCAAACCGCAGCGCATACCGGAAATTTCAGAAGCAGATCTTGCACCTTTGGTTTTAGAGCTTGCACAATGGGGAGTAAAGAATATACAGTCCATGACCTGGATTACAGCTCCGCCTACAGGCGCTGTTGAACAGGCACGCACTTTATTGCAGGAATTGCAGGCATTAAAAAATGATGCCATTACCGAAGAAGGAAAAGCATTGGCAAACCTGCCGACCCATCCACGTACGGCACACTTGTTACTGAAAGGAAAAGAAAACAATACACTTCCGCTGGCAATCGATCTTGTTTGTATTCTGGAAGAACGTGATGCGTTAGGCAAACATGCCGGCGCCGATATTGCTTTACGCGTAGAAGCCCTACGCGCCTGGAGAAGCGGTAAACGCTATCAGGGAGACAAACACATTTTTGAACGCATTGAACGTTCGGCACAATCCTGGAGAAAAATATTCGGCATTAAATCTTCAGACTATGAATTTGATGCAGATGCCATTGGCTTACTGATCGCAGCGGCCTATCCGGAAAGAATTGCCAAGCTGATTGACCCGGCAGCAGCCCGTTACCGCATGGCCAACAGCCGCAACGTACGTTTGCATGAAAATGATGTACTCGTAAAAGAAGAATGGCTGGCGGTTGCACATGCAGATGCGGGTGTTGGAGAAGGTCGTATTTACTGGGCTGCACCTTTAAACCCTACACTGCTTACAGACCGCATGGAACAACAGGTACGGATCCGTTGGGATGAGAGCAAAGGCATCTTAGTACAGCAGGAAGAAACACGCATCGGCAGTTTGGTTGTTTCATCCAAACCATTAAAAGACATAGACGAAGCACTACGGACCAAAGCCCTGTGTGACGCTGTTAGAAAGGAAGGATTCAAACTCTTTACCTGGGACGAAGCCTGCGAGCAATGGCAGGCACGTATTCTTTCTTTAAGACAATGGCGACCAACGGATAATTGGCCGGATGTGAGTGCCGAACAATTGCTTGCGACCGTTGAAGAATGGCTGCCCTTCTATCTTAAAAATGTAAAGCGTCGCGAGGACTTCAAAAAAATTCCATTGATTGAAGTTTTAAATACCATACTTCCCTGGGAACAATCACAGATACTTGCTAAACTTGCACCCACACACCTGGATGTACCGAGCGGCTCATCCATTGCACTGGAATACAAAGCAGATGGCAGCTCTCCTATTCTATCTGTGCGTTTGCAGGAGCTCTTCGGTTTAACAGACACCCCGCTGGTAAACGAAGGAAAAACAAAAGTGATGATCCACCTGCTTTCCCCCGGTTACAAACCTGTACAGGTTACGCAGGATTTAAAAAGTTTCTGGGCAAATACCTATCCGGAAGTCCGTAAAGAATTGCGTATGCGCTACCCTAAACATTCCTGGCCGGAAGATCCATGGAACGCAGAAGCTGTGCGTGGTGTTAAAAGAAAAACGAGTTAAAATTTCATGCTTCGCATATTTGCTATATTCTTTTTAATACTAACGATTTCCGTTTCGGCTTTTTCACAGACGAACTGGATGCTGGAAGAATCGATTGATCGGGAGAACGTATGGAATCATCCGTTGTATAACCCTTACAATACAGCAGACAAACTGATTACAGCACAGACAGATTCCGGTTTGTATTGCGTCGATTGTAATTTGGCAGCATTGATCTGGAAGGGAATTGAATCAACAAAGATTCCTGCATATCAAACCGATAAGAATTCCGCTTTGGTTCTGCAAAAAATTCCTGTTCTTAAAAAGAAACTGCAAGCACTGATTATAGACCATAACGCAGAGCTGTCCATTGCGGAAATCTTTCACCACGCTGAAATCCTGATCTACCGCAAAGCCTTAAACAACAATCCTGCACAATTAGAAGACCTGTCTGTTGAGTGGATCGCGCTTACAATTCCGCAAACAGATAAACCATTTTACCTATATGTAAAAGCTAAAGATTGTTTTACGTTTTTGAAAACACAAAGCTGCTATTGGGTGCACCCTTTCAACCTGGCAATGAAATCAAGCTTTGCTGATGCACTGACACAACGAAGATATGAAGCAAAAAATTACCGCATTGTTGCGGCAACAAATCTGCAGAAAAATCCCAGGTATACCGAATCAAGCCTTCCTGTTATTCAACGTCTGATCCAGGCAGATCAACAACCCGATAAAACAATATCTTCAACAACTGATACCACATTGACTTATCTGCAGGCCATTTGTACTGCCAATATACTGAATACAAGCAACCGCGGCTATTACAAAGCACACCTGCCGGAATTATTGATAGAACTTTATACAAATAAAAAACTACAGGGATATAATTATCACGAAAGTGGTTACTTCACAGCCATAGATGAGCAGACGTTTAAGGATCATCTCATTTTTGAATATGAGCAAGACGGCGAATATACTATAAAACGTGCTGATGCAAACATGTTGACAGAGCTGCATGTCATAAAAACATTTACAAAAACAGAATCCTCATTGTCACTCCGCAATGATTGGTTATTGTTGGGATTACCTGCCAATCAGTATAAAAACTTTAACAATGATTTTGTTATTGCTTTTTCATATGATGATGTATTACACGCTCTGGCAACACAAAAAACATATTGGTTTAACGGCGCAAATGAAGCAGACTCGCTTCTTTTAGTCGAAGCACTGCTCAGGCAAAATATCGCATATGATAAAATGATCATCCGTTCTGCCTATCGTGATACAATTACAACAATTACTAATACCGGCACTTATACGAATTCTCCCAATGACAATACGCTGGCCAATTTATATTATGAACAGGCCGGAGCACTGATTAGAGACTTTGATGCCGCACATAAAAGAATTCCTCCGGCAGGAAAAACTAAAATTGAAAGTTATGAATTGCATTATGCATTCAATAAACTTCCAAACAACGCTGAGATTGCCGGGGCCATCATTGAAGGCATTCGAATAAATAAATTACAGGCCTATAAAGATGAGAAACTGCAACAACCTTCCAGCGGATCTGATGTTGAGTATCTGTTAGACAAAAAGCGCTTTTATAAAACCGGAAATGCGAAAAAAGACAGCATATACATCAGCAAAATTTCCATGGAAGACCGCTACATTCATAGTGAGCAGTTGACTGAATACACCTTAACTTCCAGTTATAAAATCAATGCTAAAAAAGAGAGCAACACAGGTATATCATTTGGCATTATTATTCCCGCGGAATTACATCCGCAATACGAAGAAGAAGTTTTATGCTACGTCTCCTACCCGGCAATGATCAAATACCTGTCTTCTGTAAAAACAACAAAGAAATATGTTGCGCAATTAAAAGCGCTTCCTGAAGAAAAGGCGATTATTCAGGTATGGGATTTTTATGACATGCTTTGGTATGATATAACGATTGAATATCTTCCTGAGAACTTACCAACGTTCATTAAAGAGCATATATCAGAATCTTTACCAGATAAATAAAATACATTCTGCTCAAGTATCATTCGAAGCTATAAAATAAAGAGTCCGGCCAACATTCGTTAACCGGACTCTTTTAATGATAAACTTTACGAATTACTTTTTGAAAGTAACGTTATAAAGTTCGATGCTTTCGTTTACAATACGTAGAGCTTCTTCTCTACCTAAGAAATCTTCAACGACAACTTTTTTGTTTTCAAGTTTTTTGTAGTCTTCAAAGAAACGTTGTACTTCAAGGATCGTATGCGGAGGTAATTCTTTAATATCGTTGTAGTGTTTTACTGAAATATCATCAGCAGCTACAGCAATGATTTTATCATCTTTTTCACCGCCGTCAAGCATACGCATTACGCCGATTACTTTTGCATTTACAATACAGAATGGTACAACTTCAACCTGTGAGATAACCAATACATCCAATGGATCTTTGTCATCACAGTATGTACGCGGAATAAATCCGTAGTTAGCCGGGTAATGTACAGATGAAAAAAGTACACGATCCAAACGCAATAAACCAGACTCTTTATCTAATTCATATTTAGCTTTACTTCCACTCGGAATTTCAATGATACATTGAACTATTGCTGGAGATTCATCTCCATAAGAAACATCATGCCAAGGATTCATATTTTCAATTATTATTAATAGCGCAAATTACGAAAAAATATCACTTTTTTTACCCTTTATTAAACACTGATTACAAGCATGTTAGTATTAAGCAGGCATTTTATAATGCGAAGTGATGATCTTTTCAAACCATTTCTTCGGAACAAGTCTCCGTACCAGAATAGATAATTTTTGCATAGGTTTGCCTACGAGGTAATTAATATCCGGATTTTTGCTTTCAATGATTTTAACAATGGCTTTTCCCATCAACACCGGATCAGATGAATGCGCCACTTCAGCATTGATCATTGCTTCAATACGGTTAATCTCCTGGGTATAGATAGAACCGGATCTGCCCGCATGCGCCACGCGACGGTTATCGCTGATATTGGTTGCAAAATCTCCCGGATCAACTACACATGCCTTTACGCCATAAGGTTTCAACTCCATACGCATGGCTTCTGTGATCATATGCACCGATGCTTTGGTTGCACTGTAGATACCTCTGTATGGCAAGCCCATGTAGCCAGCGATTGAACTGATGTTAATGATCAGTCCAGCCTTACGTTCACGCATGTGCGGCAATACTGCCTGGCACGTACGCAGAATGCCATACACATTGGTTTCAAATATTTCTTTTGCTTCTTCAGCTGTACTGTCTTCAATAGAACCCAGCATACCAATACCGGCATTGTTGATCAATACATCCAGCTTACCTTCTGCATCAACAATCTGCTTTAGTGCTGGTGTAATTGTATGTTCATTCAGCACATCCAGGGCAATCAGTTTAAATGGAACAGCTTGCGCATAACGCTCCGGATTTCGACTCGTGCCATATACAATGTAACCTCGTTCATGCAGATACAAACAGATGGATTTACCAATACCTGAACTTCCGCCTGTTACCAATACTACCTTATTCATGTTGCTGTTGTTTTATTATTATCCCGAAGTTAGAAAAAAAGGCACAAAGCAGAAAGTTTATAAAACGAAAGGAATGAAATGATAAACGTTTCTTAAAGTCGTCCGTAAAGCAAACGCTCCAAGGGTTTGAAACTCTTGGAGCGTTCCTATGTGAAACGATTATGCCTTTAAAATAAAAAAGCCGCGGCTGGTTTCCCGGCCGCGGCTCTCTATCCATCGATCTTTCTTAAATCTCAACTTTATCTAAATTCAGAAACTGCAGATTGCCATCGTCATCAAGCGTTATGCCTACTACACTTTCTTTCTGAATATTGCCGGAAAGAATTTCTTTCGACAATTCATTCAGGATCAAACGCTGCATCACTCGTTTCAACGGACGTGCACCAAACTGCGGATCAAACCCAAGCTCGCCCAGTTTATCCAATACTTCCGGACTTGCCTCAATTTTAATTCCATTCTCTTCGAGACGTTTCTGGATCAAGCCAAACTGTATCGCAACAATCTTACGAATCTCTTTTCTTGACAACGGTTTGAACATGATCACTTCATCTACACGATTCAAAAACTCCGGACGAATGGTTTTACGCAGTAAGTCCATCACTTCTGATTTCGTAGATTCAATCACTTCTTCTTCGTTTGCCGGAGTCATCTTTTCAAAGTTCTCCTGAATCACATGCGCGCCCATATTTGAAGTCATGATGATAATGGAATTCTTAAAGTTCGCTACACGACCTTTGTTATCTGTCAATCGTCCATCATCCAATACCTGTAGCAACACATTGAATACATCCGGGTGGGCCTTTTCAATTTCATCCAACAGTATTACGGAGTATGGTTTACGACGCACAGCTTCGGTTAATTGTCCGCCTTCATCATAACCTACGTAGCCCGGAGGTGCCCCTACCAGACGGCTCACCGCGTGGCGTTCCTGGTATTCAGACATATCAATCCGTACCATGGCATTGTCATCGTTGAATAAATATTCTGCCAATGCTTTTGCCAATTCGGTTTTACCAACGCCGGTTGTACCCAGGAAGATAAAAGAACCTATCGGACGCTTCGGATCCTGCAAGCCTGCTCTGCTACGGCGGACCGCATCGGAGATCGCTTCAATCGCTTCTGCTTGCCCGGCTACACGTTTACCTAGCTCCTCTTCCAGGTGCAGTAATTTCTCACGCTCACTCTGCAGCATTTTTGAAACCGGTATACCTGTCCACTTCGCTACAACCTCTGCAATATCTTCCGGCGTTACTTCTTCTTTCAACATCGAAGAACCAATGGTCTTTTTCAGTTCCTGCAATTGTTTATTAAACTCTGCCAGCTGTTTTTCAGATTCCTGAATTTTCCCATAACGGATCTCTGCAACCTTGCCATAATCGCCGTTACGCTCAGCCTGCTCTGCCTCCATCTTGAAGCGATCGATATCTTCTTTTGCCTGCTTCAAACCATCGATCACACGTTTTTCTTCCTGCCACTTGGCCATGATCTGGCTCTTCTGCTCATTCAACTCTGCAAGCTCGCGAGAAAGAATGGTTTCTTTTTCTTTATTGTTTTCCCTGCGTATCGCTTCGCGTTCAATTTCCAGCTGCATGATGCGGCGAAGAATTTCGTCCAGCTCCTGCGGCATGGAATCAAGCTCGATACGAAGTTTCGCAGAAGCTTCATCCATTAAGTCAATAGCCTTATCGGGTAAGAAACGATCGCTAATGTAGCGTTGTGACAATTCAACCGCTGCAATGATCGCATCATCCTGAATGCGAATCCCGTGGTGTACTTCGTACTTTTCCTTGATTCCGCGAAGAATGGAAATCGCATCCTGCGCACTCGGTTCATCCACAACGACTGACTGGAAACGACGTTCCAGCGCTTTATCCTTCTCAATATATTTCTGGTATTCTTTCAGTGTTGTTGCACCAATCGCATGCAGCTCACCACGTGCAAGCGCCGGTTTCAATAAATTTGCCGCATCCATCGCTCCTTCGCCACCACCAGCACCAATCAATGTGTGGATCTCGTCAATGAACAGGATAATTTCACCATCTGAATCAGTAACTTCTTTGATCACCGATTTCAAACGTTCTTCGAATTCGCCTTTATATTTTGCACCGGCTACCAGCAAGCCCATATCCAGAGAAACAAGTTGTTTGGTTTTCAGATTTTCAGGCACATCACCTGAAACAATGCGCTGTGCAAGGCCTTCCGCAATTGCCGTCTTACCTACACCGGGTTCACCCAATAGGATCGGATTATTTTTACTTCTTCTGGATAAGATCTGAAGCACTCTGCGGATCTCTTCATCACGGCCAATTACCGGATCAATTTTACCGGAGCGCGCCAGGTCATTTAAATTCTTGGAATATTTTTCAAGCGAACGGTACTTACCTTCCGCATGCTGGTCGGTTACTTTGCTGGAACCACGTAACTCCTGAATCGCAGCACGTAAGCCTTTTTCCGTAAGTCCTGCGTCTTTTAATAAAGTTGCCGCTTTATCTTTCCCTGAAACCAACGCCAACAGCATATGCTCGATGGAAATGTAATCGTCGCCAAACTCTTTTGCCAAAGCAGTTGCTTTGTTCAATACCTGCGTGGCATCGTTTGATAAATACGGGCTGCCACCGGAAACTTTTCCGTAGGTTTTAATAACAGCATCCAATGCCTGGTTGAATGTTGCAGGATTGATGTTATTTTTTTTGAATAAAAAAGGAACAACATTCTCATCTGCAACAATGATTCCTTTCAGTAAGTGAACAGATTCAATGGACTGCTGTTCGTTGGCAGCAGCAATCTCCATAGCTTTCTGAAATGCTTCCTGCCCTTTGATCGTATAATTATTGATATTCATATTTTTTTCCTCCGGTTAGCTGTTTTTCAAAGTATGAACCAATTCAAATATAAAGATTAAAAAAAGCCAAAATGACGCTATTTATCAGTTATTCAAGTCTTTTATATGCCAAAAGTACTGATTTAGGTCACTTTTACAAGTCAATGAAATGACATTTTTTCATTCATTTTAAATAATACGTATTAAACCATTCCCATTACATAAATACATTTTAGTCAGCTGAATGTTGTACCTTTGCAATATGCAGACTCTAACAACTGAAATCAAAAAAAAGTGTATCCGCAGTCTTAGTGCTGAGGAGCTTAAAGATTTTTTTGTAGCCTCGGGTGAAAAAGCATTTCGTGCAAAACAGGTATATGAATGGCTGTGGAAACGCTCTGCCCGCTCTTTTGAAAACATGAGCAACCTTTCAAAAGAAACACGTACGTTATTAGAAAATAATTTCACGATCAATCCGGTTACCATCTCACAGAAACAGGTGAGTAACGACGGCACTATAAAATTCGGTTTCAAACTTCATGATGGTTATCTGGTGGAAGGTGTTCTGATACCGGCCGATGACCGCATGACTGCCTGTATCTCTTCGCAGGTGGGCTGTTCGCTTACGTGCAAGTTCTGCGCAACCGGTTACATGGATCGCAAACGCAATCTTGAGCCGTATGAAATCTACGACCAGGTTGTATTGATCAAAGAAGCCGCTGAAGAGCATTACCAGACTCCTCTTACAAACATTGTACTAATGGGTATGGGCGAACCTTTGCTGAACTATGCAAACGTTTTAAAAGGAATAGATAAAGTTACTGCTGAAGATGGCTTACATATTGCATCCAAGCGTATTACGCTTTCTACTGCAGGTATTGCGAAGATGATCACCAAACTTGGCGATGATAAAGTAAAATTCAGACTGGCATTATCCTTACATGCTGCGAATGATGAGAAGCGTAACACCATCATGCCGATCAATGAAACAAATAACCTGAATGTATTGAAAGAGGCCTTGCTGTATTTTTATAAAATGACCGGCTCTGCTATTACCTTTGAATACATTGTATTTGATGGCGTGAATGATTCGGTGCAGGATGCAAAAGAGTTATATGCATTTGCAAAAAATATTCCGTGCAAGATCAACATCATCGAATACAACCCCATTCAGGAAGCAGACTTCATAAACACATCGGTAGACAAACTGGAACAATTCAAAAAAGTATTGACTGATAAAGGAATTATCGTTAATATTAGAAGAAGCCGCGGCAAAGATATTGATGCTGCCTGCGGACAATTAGCTATAAAAGAAGTAAAATAAATGAAACATCTGATACGCATTCTCTTTCTTGCTTGCCTGGCACCGGCGTTTTTCTCCTGTGATAATGTTGCTGAAAATACAAACATGGTTTTAACCGATACCTCCGGCACGGATAGCATTCCCGATCCGTTGTACGGTTATTCAAGTAAATTCAAATTGCTGATCGAAACAGATACGGCATTATTCAGAGGCAAAAATCTTGGCGCAAGTACAGCAAGTATTACAGAGCCATCCTTACAAAAGATTGAAGAAGATGCGAGCAGCATTACCTACACCGTTCCCCTTGAAGCAACAGAACAGGCAGATATTATTTACCATTTCGACAAACTTCAGCTGAATTCTATCGAAGTATATGCATATCCAAAAAATGATAGCAGTTTGCAGGCCTTAAAAACTGAACTAATTAATTTTTATTCAAAAAAGTTTGATGCGGTTGCATCTAAGAAAGATGGAAAAATTGTTTTGCTAAGCCCTAAAGATAACATCGGCGTTGAATGGAGCGAGATCGATAACAAAGTGATCAAAGACTTGAGAATGTATATTTTTGGTTTATCGTCTTTGTAAGATTTACTTTGACCAGCATGCTTTTTAATTACTTACTAATTTTATAATACAATATGAAAAAAATTTTACTTGTCTCGACATTACTTTTACTATTCCAAAATTTAAGCCAGGCTCAAACAGTTTCTCTTGTTCAGGATCTCAATACCGGCACTGCAGATGGGTTTGATGAATGGAACAACAAATCAATCACGTATAACGATATACAAATATTTCCGGCAACAGACGGGACTAATGGACTTGAACTATATGCACTGAAGGCGGGACAATTAACATTGATTAAAGATATTAATGCCGGTTCCGAAAGTTCTAATCCGGCAAACTTTATCTTATATAACGATAAAGTTTATTTCACGGCTTACGATCCTACCCATGGTGAAGAGATCTGGTCGACCGATGGAACTGAAGCCGGTACAACCCTGGCGATCGAAACAATCGACGGCACAGACCCAAGCAGTGGATATGGAACTGGAACAATGATTGCCGCTCTAAACGGTAAACTTTATTTCTCACTGGATGGTGCAGTATATGTCTCCGATGGAACTACTGCCAATACCACTGCCGTAAGCGGCATTACAGGCAACGTGGATTTCAACGAAGATCTTTCTCTTGTATCGCCAGTAGTGACCAAGTACGAAAACGGTATTGCCTTTTTCAGCCTAACATCGCAACATGATGTTAACCTATATAAATTAGATGCTTCCACTCCTGAGCTATTAAAAACGGTTACTTTCGATAGATACTCGACTACAGATGTGTACGGTCTTTCAGAAGTAAGTGCTGGTTTGTTATTTGCGGTTAATAATTTTTACTATACAGAATACAACGGATTATTTGTCATCAAAAAATCAGATGGTTCTCTTACTGAAATTAAAGATGCTTCAGATGCATCTATCGAAGTAAACAGAGTCTTACACTTTACAAGCAGCAAGGTCTTATTTAAGACGACATCTGGTGGAATGTATTGTACTGACGGAACGCAGGCAGGAACAGTAAAAATTGCCCCTGCTACTTACACCTTAGCTCAGGGTGACCGTATTCCTAATGCAGTCTTCAATGACAAAATTGTTTTTTACGGTGATGAGGTAATGTTTAACACAAAAATCTATATCAGTGATGGTACCGTTGCCGGTACAAGCATCATTGCATCTGATCAGTATTTCCTAAGCAATTTTATTAGCTCCGGAAATACTGTTGCATGGGCATCCGGATTGGTAAATGGTTTCAATCCTCGTATCTGGACGGCAGATGTAAGTACAAAAACCAGTAAAAAGGTATATCAGTTTACTGAATCAGCCTCTGTACCGGATGCAGTTATCATGCTGGGCATTCAGGATTCAAAAATTTACTTTGAATACACCCTTGGAGGCAAAGGCCGCGAATTATATAAATTATCAGGTCTTACACTAAGTATCTTTTCAGGTAATACTGCCGTGAGTGAAGCCTACAAGCTTTGTACCATCAATGCAGTGAATGGTACTTATGCGATTAGCACGCCTGAATCTTCCGAAGCATTGGAAGTTACTCAGTATGATTTAAGCGGAAATATTTTAAAAACGACATCCGTTGCAAACGATGAAACATTCACAGTCAATACCAAAGTACCAATGTCCATTATTAAAGTAACCGGAAGTCAGGGTACCATTTCATATAAACTAACAGCAAATTAAAAAAAAGGACAGCCGTGTCTGATCATTGACAAGGCTGTCCTTTTGCTTTTACCATCTTTAAAAAATCATCTCATTACAGTCATCATTTTTAAACCTCTGCAAGATTACACACCCTTCTTTCTTTTTGTAATAAAGTAAATCCCGATAAAAACAATTGTCAGCATAGCAGGCAATAAGGCAACCAATTGCAGCGTTTCTATACCTGCTGTTAATTGGGCTGCTTTAAGTATGCCGGCGTCAGCATGGTTTGGAACAATATCATGTAATGATTCAATATCATATCCTGCAGGCATATATTGTAATGTTTTATTGTCATATAGCATACCCATAAAAGGAAGTACACATGCTACCGATAGCATGCCAGCTCCGCCCATTAAAGAAATACCTAATGCTCCTGTTTCAGGCAGTTTTTCAGAAACAAAACCCAACATCGTTGGCCAGAAAAAGCAGATGCCAAAAGCAAATATTGTTGCCGGAAGAAATGCCCAATACCCATCAACATATTTAAACAAAAACAAACCAACAGTTGAAAACACGGCAGAAAAAATCAACATACCAATCGGTGATAGTCGGTGTACAAAACCACCTGCAAAAGTCCGCCCGATAACCATTAACAAATTAATATACACCAGAAGTAAAATATCTTTAACACCCAGGCTGCTTAAGAAATTTGAAATCCATTGATTGGTTCCAAACTCCGTACTTGCTGTGAGCAGCATACAAAACAGCATGACAATAAATAAAGGCTGTGTACATGCCTGGAACATTTGTTTGAACGATACGCCGTCATCAACCCGCTCCGTTGCCGGAAAATTTTCTCTGGAGAATAAAAAACCATATACAACTGTAGGTAATAAAATTGTTGCGAGCTGATACTCTTTTGCAATGTTCCACTCATTAAAGAAAAATACGATCAAGCCACCCAGTACAATTCCGCCCGGGAACCAGACGTGCAATCGATTCAGCTTGGTTGTTTTATCATCTTTATATAAAGTAGAAACCAGCGGATTACAAACTGCCTCTACCATTCCGTTTGCTATTCCTATTAACAAGGTAGAAAAGAACAATGACCAGAATCCATCCGCAAGAATTGTCAATATAATCCCTAAGACATGTCCGCTAAATGCAATCACTATCAACCGTTTCATCCCTAACAGATCACAAAGAAAACCGCCAAAAATAATTGATAAAGTAAACCCCCAAAAGGCCGTACCTGAGATATAACCAATCTCTTCATGACTAAAGCCAAAAGTCCGGCAATATTCTTTTTCTAAGCCTACACGTATGGCAAAAGTCATTGCGGTTGCAATAATTGCAATACAACTTGCAACAAACAGGTTTCTGGAATTGATTTCAGTTTTCATTCAAATAAAATTAATTTTAAATATAATAAGTAATAATAGCATTCAAATGAGCTTTTGTCTCACGCTGCTTATAGAAGTTAATTTGAAAAAAGTTCTTAAAAGCCCTTTTCTGTCAAAAAAACGCACCATTTGTGCCAATATGTCATAAAAATGGCATAAATCTGCCTTGGCACAGCTATTGCCATTGTGGGGATATAACGATTAAAAAAGTAAAAACAAGAATAAAAAAATAGATATGGGAAAAATTATCGGTATCGATTTAGGAACAACAAACTCATGCGTTGCAGTAATGGAAGGCAGCGAGGCAGTTGTAATTCCTAACAGCGAAGGTAAAAGAACAACGCCTTCAATTGTAGCGTTTCTTGAGAACGGTGAGCGTAAAGTGGGTGACCCTGCTAAACGTCAGGCTATCACAAACCCTGTAAACACGATCAGCTCGATCAAACGTTTCATGGGTAAAAAATTCAGCGAATCAAAAGGAGAAGCTGATCGCGTAACATACAAAATCGAATCAGGTAGCAACGATACTCCAAGAGTTCGTATTGGCGACAGACAATATACACCTCAGGAACTTTCTGCAATGATCCTTCAGAAGATGAAGTCAACTGCAGAAGAATACTTAGGCCATGAAGTAAAAGAAGCGGTTATTACCGTACCTGCATACTTTAACGATGCAGAGCGCCAGGCGACTAAAGAGGCAGGTCAGATTGCCGGCTTAGAAGTTAAGCGTATTATCAATGAGCCTACTGCTGCTGCATTAGCATACGGTATGGACAAAAAAGGCAAAGACATGACAGTTGCTGTATTCGATTTAGGTGGTGGTACGTTTGACGTATCAGTACTTGAATTAGGTGACGGTGTATTTGAAGTAAAATCTACCAACGGTGATGTACACTTGGGTGGTGATAACTTTGATGAAGTAATCATCGACTGGTTAGCAGGAGAATTCAAAGCTGAAGAAGGTTTAGATCTTCGTCAGGATCCAATGGCTTTACAGCGTTTGAAAGAAGCTGCTGAAAAAGCGAAGATCGAATTATCAAGCTCAGCTTCTACAGAGATCAACCTTCCTTACATCATGCCTGTAAATGGTATGCCTAAGCACTTGGTTAAAACATTAACAAGAGCAAAATTTGAACAGCTTGCAGACAGCTTGATCAGACGTACACTTGAGCCTTGTAAACAAGCATTGAAAGATGCAGGTTTATCAATCGGCCAGATCGATGAAGTAATTCTTGTAGGTGGTTCTACACGTATCCCTAGAATTCAGGATGAAGTTGAAAAATTCTTCGGCAAAAAACCTTCTAAAGGTGTTAACCCGGATGAAGTAGTAGCGTTAGGTGCAGCAATCCAGGGTGGTGTATTAACAGGTGAAGTGAAAGATGTCTTATTGTTAGACGTTATTCCTCTATCTCTTGGTATCGAAACAATGGGTGGTGTATTCACCAAACTGATCGAAGCGAACACTACAATTCCTTCTAAAAAATCTGAAGTATTCTCTACGGCATCAGATAACCAGCCTTCTGTTGAGATTCACGTATTACAAGGTGAGCGTACATTAGCGAAGGACAACAGATCAATCGGCCGTTTCCACTTGGGAGATATTCCTCCTGCACCACGTGGTGTACCACAAGTTGAAGTAACGTTTGATATTGATGCCAACGGTATCCTGAACGTATCTGCAAAAGATAAAGGAACTGGAAAAGAGCAAAAAATCCGTATCGAAGCATCTTCAGGTTTATCTGCTGATGAAATCGAGCGTATGAAGAACGAAGCAAAAGCAAACGAAGGCAGAGACAGAGAAGAAAAAGAGAAGATTGAAAAAATCAATCAGGCTGATTCTATGATCTTCCAGACAGAAAAACAATTGAAAGAGTTTGGCGACAAACTTTCTGCTGGCAACAAATCTGCAATTGAAGGCGCTTTAGCAGACTTGAAAAAAGCGTTTGAAGCAAAAGACATCTCTGCAATTGATGTAGCTATGGCTGCAATCAACACTGCATGGCAGGCAGCTTCTCAGGAAATGTACAGCGCTGAACAAGGTGCTGGTCAGCCGGGAGCAGGTGCTGGTCAGTCTGGCCCTTCAGATAGCGTAACAGACGTTGAGTTTGAAGAAGTAGACGGAGATAAAAAATAATCTCTTTCTTTTAATAGAATATAAAACGGGTAGCTCAAAAGGCTACCCGTTTTTTTGTTTAGAGCAAAATATTTTATATCAACCTCCCTCACATCAATCTGAATATGTATCATCAGATTCTTTAGGAAGATTTGTTTTGCGCTCACCATAATCAGGTATAAACTTTTTCAGATAATCTTCTTTCAAATGTTCATACACAGATTTTTTATCAACCAGCATAGAAATCAGATAAGCAAACATACCTGCAAGCATTAAATAAAATATTACGGAATGCCTGTCAGTCATTTCAAGCACCAGTATTGCAGACGTAAACGGAGAATGCGTAACACCCGTCAGAAAGCCTACCATGCCTGCCAAGATCAACACATTGGTATACTCTGAAGGAATATCAGATACGAAAGAAACAAATGCGCCTAACGTACCGCCTGCAGAAAGAGCCGGAGCAAATACCCCACCGGCACCGCCACTCCCATAGCTAAGTACAGGACCTAAGAAGCGACTTACGGTAAGGTTGAACGAGATATCTTTATTGTCAACAAACAACAAGTGCTCAATCACATCTTTACCTGCACCTATAACCGCAGGATTGAGGAAATAATATAAAGAAGCAAAGCACAATGAAAAAATCAAAACAGCGATTATATGTTTCCGGTTTGACACCAATGTTTTTTTCCAGCGATGAATAGATAATACAAGGCTTCCAAACAGTCCACCCATAAAGCCTGCAATCATTGCTGTAAGTATCACCCACAGCACAAAACTGTAGCCAGCCAATTGTACTTTCGGAAATCCTAAATATAAGTAAGGCCCCAACATAGCCTGTGCGGTCATGCCTGAGATAATTACAGCAACAAACAATGTTGTCCGGAATTTTGAAAATTGAATACGCGTAAGTTCTTCGATAGCAAAAACAATTCCGCCCAGTGGTGTGTTAAATGCAGCTGCCAAACCGGAGGCCGCGCCGGTTAAAATCATCAACTGTGCGCTGAATTTTTCCCATTGCTTAGGCAAAGTATGATGAATGAAACTGAATATAGAAGCGGAGATTTGTATGGTGGGCCCTTCCCTGCCGATTGCACCGCCGCCAGCCAGCATGACAAGACTGCTCACTACTTTCACAAATGACACTTTTAAATTCAACAACTGCTTGCTTAGATCCGATTTGCTTTCCAGTTCAACAGCAGCCATAACCTGAGGAATTCCGCTGCCTGCAGACATCGGAGCAAACTTATGTACTAAAAACCAGGAACCTAAAAAAGTAATGGGGCTAATGATAAAAATAGCTTCCGGATATGAAGCAAAAAAATCCGAACTTATTCCTTCCACGTACAAAAAACTCTTTGCGTACAAAACGGCTGTACACCCAACAAGCACAGATGCAATCCACAAAGGAATCAACTGATAAGCCGTACGATGGAATTCCTGATAATCGAATTGCGAAAACTTTTTATAAACATATTCTTTCATCTACCCATGATAGCACATTTTATTTAAAAAGCCAACCGTTATGAACCAAATTAAAAAATTACCTGTCTGATCATTTTGATTATAATAAATTATAAAACCTGTAAGGATTATTAAATATCTATCCGACATTACATCCTTACAGGGTTTATATAGTTATTTTACTTTTTGTCCTTTTTTCTATACGTAAGGAAATAGGTGATCAATGTAAGTTCTTCTGCAGATACGCGAGCTTCAGAAACTTGTTCTTCATGGGTCGCATTTGCAATGCGTATAGAATAAGCGCCTAATTCTTCCTGTGTGAATTCAGGTATAACCATTTTCCCATGCACTTTTTTAGTATGACAAGCAGCACAATTGACTTCATATAAAACTCTACCCTTCTCACACAATCTTGTATACTCAGCCTGAACAGGCTCAGACATTGCGTCGGGGAATTCATAGGTAATCTTTTTTTGCGCAGTACAAGCATCAATAATAAAGGCAATACAAAACAGAATAATAAACGAACGTAAATACATAAATCTAATAAAGTGAAATCGGGTTAATATTCGCCGCCAACTTTGCGCTGGTTCAGCATTTTATCTTTAGATACCGGCAATGCAACCGGGGGCTTTTCAAACACAATTTTTTCATTCAGTGATTTCATAAACACAACGACTTTCACAATCTCTTCAGGAGTCAGATGCAGCGAGTCGGATGAAAGTGTCTGGTTCGGCACATCCAGTCCACGGCCCGCACCACCACCATTGTTATAGAACTCCACCACTTCGGTTAAACTTTTCAAAACACCATTGTGCATATATGGTTTGGTGTATTCAGCATTCCGGAGAGAACCGGTTCTGAATGCATGTTGCATTTCATCAGAAGCATGAACAACTGCCCTGCCCTTATCACTGCTCAGTGCTTGAAAAGATGCATCCGACGGAACACCGATTACTTCAAATTCTGAATTTACATACGGTGGTTTAACACCATTGAATTGCGGCACAAAGTGGCAAGTGGCACATTGTGCTTTACTCATGAATAAATTAAATCCCTCCTGCACGTTTACATCTACATTCTTATTTGAAAGCATCGCTTCATCAAACGGTGCGTAATAGTTGCTGAACTTCGTATAATAGATCGTAAGGGCAGATGTAACATGATCAATGGTGATTTCTTTTTCCTGTGGTGTATAAGGCAACAGTTTTGTAAACCGGTCTTTATATTCTTTACAGCTCAGTATTTTTTGCAATGCTTCTTTTTCTGACGCACCCATTTCTGTTGGGTTAAACATTACCCCTTTCGCCTGGTTTTGCATGCTTATATGTGCACCATCAAGCATCAATAAATGATTGTATTTTACATTCAGCAGCGACGGTGTATTACGCGGCAACCGATCCTTATGATTGAATTGCAAACCAGTTTGATTCACTGTATCTGTAAAGTACTGCGTTGGTATGTGACAGGAAGCACAACTGCGCTGATTATTCCCTGAAAGCAAGGGATCATAAAACAAAAGCTTCCCCAGATTATTTATTTCAGTTAATAGCGTTGAATCCGTTACCCGCAGGAAAATTCCCTTCGCATTTTGTCCGGCATATAAGTTCTTATCAAAAATAGAAGTAGCATTCTTATTTAAGGAATAGTCCACAAAACTTTTACTTGAAACTTTATATTCAAGAATAAGTTTTTGATTCAATCTATAAAGTGGATTGATGTATTGCTGAATAAAGGTAAAGTGATCAAATGCTATCAAATTGCTCGGCTGTGCAAATACAAAAGCCGTTGCCTGATCATACAATTCAAGATATGCTTTTGATAAAGCCGTAGATGCATAACTCGTATTGTATATCGTATAGATTGCTTTCACATCATTCATCATACTCAGCAATTCCGGAATAACGCGGGAAGTATCCGGACATTCAAAGCCTGTTGTATAGATGCTGGCAAGGTTCAATAAATAAAGTCTGTTGCATAAATAAAAATGATGAAAGGAATTTAACTGGCTTGTAATCGAATCTGCCGAATACGTTTCAGTACCTGCAATGGAAGATTGAATCAAAAGAACCAATTCTTCTTTTTCAATTTCATCTTCATCTAAATACGTGTAAGCAAGGGTTAGTCCTGTACCTTCACGCTTATATGGCGCTTCAAATTTTTCAAACACTTCTGTTTCCCATTCAACCGGAAGCGGGCCATTTATTTTTTTATAGGAAATGGGCTCCAGATAACGTAGCCAGAAATCATTACCTTTTAATTGAACACGGGTTTGATTGATTCCTTCCCTGATTTTTTCAAGATCACTTTCAGAGCTTAAATCACTTTCCTGGATAAGCTTCAGCAGACTTATTTGCTTTTGTTTGAAGGCTGCTATTTTACTTGTATAAGCAGATGTATAGGCATCTGATCCTGTATTGAATATAAATGAAATTGTTACAAACAACGTCCCTGCTAAAACAATCCCCAATAGAACTTTTTTCATGCTATTTATAGAACACAATTAAACGAATAAACGGGTTACGTATTTACACGTAACCCGTCTGCAACTAGTATGAAAAAATGTTAATGAACAATTACCAATCGTATAACTGTTGATTTTAATTCTGTTGAAACTTTCACCATATACGTTCCTTCTTTTAATGAAGAAGTATTTAAAGAAATCTTATGCTGGCCCGCATCGAATACTTCAGTAATTGATCCAAGCACTTGTCTTCCCTGGATATCATATACCTGAACGGAAACTTGTTCTGGCATTTCTGAAGTAATTTCAATTGTTGCAATTCGATCTGTAGGGTTTGGATAGATATTAATTGCAGCACCGGTAGTTTCAGTTTCAACTCCTGTAGTTACCGGAGGAATAGCAGATTTTGTATCCGGGTTAGTGAATGCCAGCAACTGACCGCCTTCTACAAATTCACCTGCGATTGAATAGTGTGCCTGAACAACTGTCAGGAACATACCTTTCCCTAAGATGCTTTCCACATCAAGGATGCCGGATGCTTCTTCGTCAATCGTTAAGAAGTTCGGAGCGCCTGTTACAAAGCGGCTGCTGTCATGTCTTGCAACTTCTTTCAACTGGTCTGTTGCGATTGTATACTGGAACACACGACCAACATGGGCATTGCCGCCAACATCTTCTACCAACATTACGTGACCGTAGTTATCGATTGTGATGTTGTCAAGCATTTGCTGACCTTCTGTTCCGTTCAATACAGGTGTGATTGTACCACCCAATTCAGGTGTAGCGATATCTGTAAATCTCAATCTCCACAAACGGCTTGGTGAGTTGAACGCGTTTGTTGTTGCAAAGTAGAAATCGTTCGGGCTCTTCGGATCCCACGCACCGTCTTCAGGACGTAAGAACGTTGTTACACCGTTGTTCTTGCTGTTTGTTTCAAGATCAGCCAATGATAGGTTCGTTGCGTTTCCTAAATCGAACAATGTAAATGTAGAGCCGGCCATAGGAAGCACCAGGCTTTCCAACACATAGTTGTTTGATACTTTAACACCGAATAATTTACCGTTTGTTAAACCAGCCTTCTCAATGTCTGTACCTGTATTCGTTTTTGTGCCGATGTAGAAGTAAACCTGTCCACCGTTACCATCATCCATACCAGCTACAATTGTTTTGTTACTTGCTGTTGGGCTCGCTACCGAGTTCTCCCATGCAAACTTACCTAATGCCGGCAGTTCGTAAGAAGTTCCTGCAGCTGCACCTGTTGCAATGTGTGCCATAGCACGGCCAAGGTTACCTTCTTCACCGTTCATGAAAATTCTTTCCTGCGTACCTAAACCTGTAGCTGCATTGTAGAATGCTGTTACTGCTGGAAGATCCGCTGAACAGAATCTGTTGAATGGTGTTGGTTGCGGGTTAGCACTGTTATAAGCTGTATAACCTGTACCGTTCCACAAGTTCACCGTCTGTGCTAAATCACCAC
>JAGKWN010000176.1 GCA_021151805.1 Cytophagaceae bacterium
GTTCCTATTACGGATGATATTAAGTAGATTTAAATATTGAAAAAACGGGATGACTGACTTTGACCGGGTTTTTTTATTTTGGATTCTTTTTAGAATAACCATGTTGCTGATATAGAATGGGAAAGATAGAAAAAATGCATTTACGTATTTGCGTTGTTGTATTGATTTCGCTTTTGCTGCTGGAATTCATATTTATCCAGGCGCAATTGTTTGAAGCATTGCCTTATGCAGGTGTATTCTTTCATCTTTGCGGCGGCTGCGCCGTTGGTATCGCTTTTTACTCCTTATTCAGAAAGGATATGCTAAACCTGCCGGTTTTTTTGCGGGTAATATACATTATCAGTTTTGTGAGTCTTGCTGCTATTGGCTGGGAGGGGTTTGAGTGGTGCTTTTCGCTTTTTTATCATAATAATCTGCAGGGCTCTCTGGATAATACCATGGGCGACCTGTATGTGGGTTTACTGGGCGGTATTATGGCAGCGCTCTATGGTTTACGGAGGCGGTATTAATACATGAAATATGGATCAGATTGTTAACAAGAGATAAAACTATTAATTAACAAAAGATAATTTATTTACAAGACGATTTAAAGTTAATATATGAATAATCAGGGTACTATATATTTTACGCCTATTATCAATTCACTTGTTTGAATATTATTTTTAACAAAAGTTAATTAAAATTCATAAAAAAATTACATCAAAAACAGCCGTGATGAATATTGTGTTTTTTACCCACCCAGCGTTTCAAAGTCACCAGAGCATGCCCCGTTTTGCGATGATGCTGGCAGAAGGAATGAAGGCGAGAGGCCATAAAATTGAACTATGGTCTCCTGAAGCCCGGTTTAACAAATTACCAGTACCGGCATTTTTTAAAAAATGGCTGGGGTATATAGATCAGTACATTATTTTTCCTGCAGAGGTGCGTAAACGTCTGAAAGAGACTTCCAAAGATACCTTGTTTGTATTTACAGATCAGGCGCTGGGCCCTTGGATTCCCCTTGTCGCAGATAGACCACATGTGATTCATTGCCATGATTTTCTGGCACAGAAATCCGCATTAGGGCAAATTCCTCAGAATCAAACCAGTTGGTCAGGGAAACATTATCAGGCATTTATTTACAGAGGTTATTCAAAAGGCAAAAATTTCATTTCCGTGTCTGAAAAGACGCGTGCGGACCTTGCCGACTTTCTTCCCGGAAAGCCAAACCTTTCGGAAATGGTTTATAACGGTTTGAATCAGTCATTTACTCCTTTGGATGTGGAGGCTGCAAGAAAGGCACTTGCTGACACGACAGGAATTCTGCTGGAAAAAGGATATCTGCTGCATGTAGGCGGAAACCAGTGGTATAAAAACAGAAAAGGGGTTATAGAGATTTATAATGCCTGGAGGAACGCACAACCAGAAGTGGTGCTTCCCTTGCTGCTGATCGGCTACCCGCCAAATGATGCGCTGAAGCAGATGTATGAGGCATCGCCCTATAAAGATGATATTTATTTCCTGACAGGCTTAAAAGATGAGGTTGTACGTATGGCTTATGCAGGAGCGTCGGTATTTCTGTTTCCGTCGCTGGCAGAAGGATTCGGATGGCCGATTGCAGAAGCTATGGCCTCCGGCTGTCCGGTCATTACAACAGATGCAGCTCCCATGACCGAAGTTGCCGGCACGGCTGCTGTACTGATCCCTTTAAGAACGGAAGATCATGCTGCCGAATGGGCGGATGCAGGGGCCCGGGCTATCCAGTTGATTTTAAGTGAGACCTCAGAAGAAAGAAATAAGCGGAGAGCCGATGGATTAAGGAACGCTGAGCGTTTTACCACGGTGAAAGCTCTGGATAAAATCGAAGCTATTTACCAGCAGCTGGCACATTGAAATTTACGGAAAGCAAACAAAATGAGCACGCTGTCAGCACGACAGCGTTTTTTTTTGATGGATTTCCAGGCAAGTTATATTTTGCGGTTGAATGCAATTTCAGCTAAGCAAACTTTATTTTTTCCGTCAGTACCTTACATAAGCAGTATCCACACGCCAGCGCGCCGGATTGATGGCCATAGCATAAATACGTATGTTTAAACAATAAATAGCCAGGCAGTATGTTCCCATGCATTCTGCGAGCTGTTTAACATGTACTAATTTAAAAAACTCACCCCTATGAGAGCTAGATTATTATTGGCATTTTTTATGTTTTGCTATGTCTTTGTTTTGCATGCGCAAACAAACCGTTATTGGGTAGGAGCATCCCTGTACACAAATAGTCTGACTTCATCCGGCGATTTGTCTTCATGGACATTGACAAATGACAACGGAACAGGTAGCTGGACTACTTCGGGAACTGGATCTTCAATTCTGAAAGTTGATAATGCTGCCGGCGGCAATGCGAATCAATTAAACAGTACTACTACCGGCGGCGCTCCCAGATTACTCATGCTTGATCCTTATGATGGAGCCGTGGAACTGCAGGTAGTAAGTATATCTGCTGGTACGCAATTCTCCATTAAAGTAGAAGAATACGATGCTACCGCAACGCTTGTGGCCGATACAGAAATTCTGCCATGGCAGTCGAATGCGGGTTTTTACAGGATTAACCTGGGCGATTATCCTTTTGACCCGTCTTCAACAACAATACGGTTTATTATTCTGGCTCAAAACACTTATACGCTTCAGGGAACCGTAGAGCTGAATTACTTTAATTATTTTAACACAAATAATAACTGGAGCAATACTGCTAACTGGTCTGCTACATCAGGTGGTGCCGGCGGAGCAAGCTTACCCGCCGCTGCTGATAATGTAATTTTCGATATGAACAGCGGATCAAATACGATTATTGATGTGCCGGCAACGGTTAATAACATTACGCTCGCGTCTACATATAAATCCGGCTTGATAAACGGCGGCAGCAACAATGTTACCTCTACAGGTACATCTACGCTTTCAGGAGGATTTTTGATTGGTGTAAACGATAATCTTACTGTAAACAATGTGACTTTATCAGGAACGCAGTTTGTTGCAACTTCCGGTATTATCACAATAACAGGAGCACTTACTTATGTTTCGGGAAATTTCAAACCTTCCAATGGAACAATTGCTTTTGCTTCATCAGCGGCACAAACTATTCCCCCTATCAATTTCTACAATCTTACTTTTGATGGCACCGGAACTAAAACGGCAGGTGGTAATTTCAGTATTGCAGGTAACCTTGTAAACAAAAGTACTTTCTTTGCTGCCGGCAATACGGTTGTATTTAATGGAACAATCGGACAAACAATTTCAGGAACATCCACAACAAAACTGAACAATGTAACCATAAGTAATGCTTCAGGCAGCGGTTTACAACTTTCGGCACCGCTGGAAATTACCGGAGTACTTACTTTTATGGCAAACAGTAAGCTTACTACAAATGGCAATCTTACTCTGGTTGCTACTTCGCCAACGGTTACGGCCAGTATTGCTGCATTTCCAAGTGGTGCGAATATTACAGGAACTGTTAAGGTGCAAAAATACATTTATTCAACACTTCGCATCTACCGTTATCTGAGTTCTGCTGTAAGCGGTGCAACGGTTGCAGACTGGCAGACAAGTATTCCGATTACAGGTACATTTGCCAATCCTAGTACGGGTACAGGAATTGTGAGTACATCACCCAATATGTATGTCTACGACGAATCTGTTGCAGGACTTCAATCTCTTGGATATTCTGCATATCCTGCGAGTGGGAATTCATCCTCCGCATCATTGGTAGTAGGCAAGGGATATTCTGTTTTTGTACGCAACAATGCAGGACGTCCTAATGTACTGGAAGTAAACGGCACCATCAATAAAGGTACACTGACCATACCGGTTACATACACATCTTCAGGCATGTCTTCAGATGATGGCTGGAATCTGGTTGGAAACCCATACCCATCATCAATCAACTGGAGCTCTGTAGCGGCTGCAGACAGGGTTAATATTGGCAACGCTATTTATTATCAGGATAATAACAGTGCATCACCTGTTTACCGGAGTTGGGTTAATGGTGTCGGGACAAATTGCTCCAGCGGTGTGATCAGTCCTGCACAAGGTTTCTGGGTAAAGGCTACGGGTGCCTCACCGCTGCTGCGTTTCAGGGAATCACATAAAACATCAGCTACACCTTCTTTCTATAGGTTATCGGATGAACTTGCGTTGCTGCGAATCGCGTTGGATAGTACGAACAGTACTTTCCGTGATGAAACGGTTATACGTTTATCCGATGACGCAACTGCTGATTTTGATGCTGAATTTGATGCATATAAATTATACGATGCTACACATCCTGCCATAGGATCTTCTACCAACGTATCGCCATTACTTTCTATTAATGCATTTACACTGGAAGAGAATAGCAGGGATACAATTTCCTTATTTGTAAAAGCAGTCAAAGAGGGCAACTATACACTGTCTATACCAGAATATTCTTTTGATGCATCCATGACAGCATATTTACTGGATGGATATACAGGTACAAAACAACTCATACTTCAGGATAGTAAATATTCTTTCAATGTATCGGCCGATTCTGTAAGTAAGACAAATCGTTTTAAGATTATACTGGAAAAAAATACATTAACTACAGGAGTGTTTCCATCTGCTTCTAAAAACGGGATCGTAGTATTCCCAAACCCTGTTGAAAATAACCGTTCTGTTACAATACGTTTTGCAGAAGCCTTAAATAAAGACGTTGATATCAGCGTATACGACCTTACAGGTGCATTGGTATATAGTGCATATCAGGTTGGTGCTTCAGATCAGGAGTATGCTGTTACATTCCCTTCTACATTGTTAAGCGGGTTGTACAATATTCATATCACAACAGAAGATAAATCCTCTTCATCCTCATTCATCATTAAATAACTTCACAGCTATGAAAAAATCCCTTGTTAAAATAGCAGCATCAATAATAATAATATCAGCAATAACGATGTCGGTATTTGCACAGCCTGGAGATCCTGGTTCCGGTGATGATCCGGATGCAAGTATTCCTTTGGATGGAGGACTTGTTACAGTTTTGATCTCTGGAGCAGCAATTGGCATTTCAAGATTGATTAAAAAGAAAAAAGATGGTTAATACCATGCAGTAAATAACGCAAAGGTTCTGCAAGTATGCAGGACCTTTTTACTTGCCCTGAGAGTACGATTTTTGAACGTATGTATTTTTATCTTATGTTAAAAAAGTAATCATACAGCAAG
>JAGKWN010000177.1 GCA_021151805.1 Cytophagaceae bacterium
TTCTAAATACTATTACTGCATAATCATTTATTTAAACCCTACCACTATGAAAAAAATGTATGTTCTGTTAGCAGCATCAATACTAGTTATTGCAAGCTGTACCATTGTTCGTCCGGGTGAGGTAGGCATGATTCAGAAGGTTGGTGTAATCAAGCCGCAGCCTGTACTTGAAGGTGCCAAAGCTTACAATCCTTTTGTTGCAAAAATTATCAAAGTGAATGTTCGTGTTACAGAAGTGTTCAGCAAATTGATTGTGCCAACCAAAGAAGGGTTAAGTATTGATGCCGAAATAAGTTTACTGTATCACATAAATCCGGATAGTGCCAAAGCTGTATATGTTCGCTTTGGTCAGAATTTTGAAGAGGTTGCCATCATGACAAACTTCCGGGCAACCACACGTGAAATTACAGCAAGATATTATGCAACCGAACTTTATTCTACCGAAAGAGAAAAAATTGAAACTGCCATTAAAGAACAGATGACTGTTGCAGTTCACAAATATGGTTTCATCATTGATGCTGTACTGCTGAAAGATATTGTCCTTCCGGACCAGATTACAAAGGCAATTCAGAACAAAGTGCAGGCACAGCAGGAAGCATTGCAGATGGACTATGTAATACAGAAGCAACAAAAAGAAGCGGAACGTATGATTGTTGAAGCCGAGGGTATTAAAAAATCTCAGGACATTATTAACTCTGCCATGACTGAAGCAGGTTTGAAATATAAATACATTGACATGATGAAACATCTTTCAACTTCCAGTAATACAAAAGTTATTATTACCAATGGTGAGGTGCCGGTAATGATCGGAGATGAATAATCTTCGTTAATAAATCTTTTTAAACAACCGATGCCATCGCTTGAGGCGACGGCATCGGTGTTTTTAGCTTTTCATGTTCAGATTCCGTTGCACATACAATTCATAAATCAATGCTTTTGTAAAATCAATGAGTGTATTTAAATTCTCAGGTTTGATACGCCTCGCTTTCTTATAAACAAAAATCATATTGTGTTTTGATTCCAGTCGATAGCCCTTATTCTTTTCAAAGAAGCGAATCAATGAATTGGAGAAGAAATCTACTATTGCTGTCTGGTCTGGGCCTTTCAACAAATAATAATACGAGAACACCGGGTGCTCGGTAAAATCAATGTCTCTGAAAGAGCCATCCTTATGGTCGTCGGTAAAGCCATCCGGTTCCAGAATGAATTCCGGAATCTGCATGCCGGGAATTGTAAAGAGTGCATTGGTCATGTTGATGTTGTGTGACCTGTTGCCAATGGTATGTACAAGCACCAGATCAGACAATTCAAATTCTATTTTATAATGAGAACTGATAAGTACATTACGCTGCAGTTTGATTTCGATGTGCTTGGTGTCGAGAAAACCCTGCAGCTTTGATAAGTTTGAAACCATACGGTGATCAAATGTAAGTCCGTTCTTCGCGGCATAAGCCTGCAGTTGTTCCTGTCGTTCCGTAAGAATTTCGGTGTCAACAATTCTTCTTGATGCCAGGGGATGGTCGCTTAAATGCTTGTGATGATCAAGGCCGGATAATACAATCTGACCACCCTTCCTGTGAATTTTTTCTTCGTGGTAATACAAATGTTCCAGAAAGGTGTGATCTACCACTTTTGCTTTCGAAAAATCGAAGGTAACGTTTGAATACTCCGGCAGCGACTGCAGAAATTTCTTTACTCCCATGTAATTCGAAAACACGGCGGCGTCATAGATGTTCAGTGTATATGCGTTTGAAGCCGTTTGTTCCAGTTCGGCAGATGTTTTAAAAAGATTTTTAATCTTAACACCAAAGTACATGTGTATGACCAGTTCCAGTACAATACCGGCAAGTATTCCCCAGAGCACATTGGTAAATAAACAAATGATCATCGTGGTTATAAAAACAATCAGCTGCTCGGGACCAATTTTATAAGCTACTGCCAGTTGTTTGGGCGAAGCGAGTTTGTATGCAATGTACATGAGTATGCCAGCCAGCGCCGCCTGCGGAATCAGACGGATAAACGTGCCACCGACAACAACCATTAGCAGTAGAAATAACGCATGAAAAAAATTAGACCAGGCAGATTGTGCGCCATAACTCACATTCATCACACTTCGTTTAGCATCGGAGATCATTGGCAAGCCGCCGATTAGGGCCAGCAATGAATTGCCTGCGCCTATCGCCAGCAGATCCTTATTCAATCTTGATTTGCGGCTTTGGGTATCTGCCATTTCAATGGCTTTGGAACTGAGCAACGATTCCAGACTCCCCGCAACAGCAATCATCAGAATGTATTGCAGAGACGTCAGCGTAAACAGCTGTGTAAAATCCGGAAACATTATTCCATCCAGCAGATTGCCCGGCAACGCAACCAGATATTCATTGCCTGCCGGCATTCCCTGGATATCAAACAGCAGACTTAAAGGTATAGCAACCAGAATAACAACCAGCGGTGCTGGTAAGTATGCTGTCCATGCACCTTTCAGAAACGACATGCCAATCATAATGCCGAGACTTACTATGCCGATGATCGCAATCTTACTATTCATACCGGTAAGCATGGCCGGCACTTCTTTCAATATATCCCATGCCGATTTTGCATGCGACTCTGCACCAATCAGAACAGGAAATTGTTTGATCGCAATCATGATCCCGAAGCTGGCCATCATGCCCAACACCGCAGAGGCAGGAAAAGAATCGCCCAGTGCACCAAAACGCAGCGTAGCAAAAATCATTTGTACAATACCGGCAACAAAAAAACAAGCCAATACATACGGATATGGGTTTGCCGCATGTTCTCCAAACGAGTGTACTGCTCCTAAGATAATCACGCACAAGCCGCTGGCAGGTCCTTTGATGTCTACATGCGTACCTGAAATAAATGTTATGATCAGCCCGCCAACCAGAGCTGTATAGATGCCTGAAATTGCCGGGAAGCCGCTGGCAACAGCTATGCCCATACACAAGGGCAGCGCAATCAGCGATACTACAAATGCCGCAACCAAATCTTTTTGCAACGTCTTTGTTAATGCATACACATCCGCTGATGGATTTAGGATCTCCGAAAGCGTCCAGTGCTTTTTCGATTCAGGCTCCAGCTCTTCTGCTTCAAATATCAATTCTTCCTGTACTACCATATATGAAAATGAGTAATAAGCAACACAAGTAAAAACCGCATTGCTTATTACAGATAATTTTTAAATTTTTTTGCCGAAATTAATGTGCTGCTTTTTTAACATCTGCATTTGTGCAATTGTTTATTTGGTCATGAAGTTGGGATAGGCTTCCATATAATGCTCCGATTCATCGAGTCCGAATATTTCTTCTTCTTTGCCTACTCGCAAACCAATGGTGTATTTGATCAGCAGAAAGATCAGGAATGAACTGCCGAATGCTGCAACAGCAACAGCGCCAACGCCTGTCAACTGTGTTAACAATTGCGCTACACCTGCTTTAGCTCCGAAGAGGCCCACGGCAAGCGTGCCCCAGATACCGCAAACCAAATGTACAGATAAGGCGCCCACCGGATCATCCAACCGTAACTTATCAAACATGATTACTGAACCTACAACCAAGCTACCGCTTATCTGGCCAATGATTGTAGCATCTAAAATTTTCATCTGGTCGGCTCCTGCCGTAATGCCCACGAGACCTGCCAGGATACCATTCAGTACCATAGACAAGTCGAAGTTTTTGTTGATCGCGAAAATGGTAAACGCTGCTGCTATGGCGCCGCAGGAGCCGGAAACACAGGTCATCACCAGCACACGTGAAACAATGCCCGGCTCTGCCGATAATACCGAGCCGCCGTTGAAACCAAACCAGCCCAGCCAGAGCATGAATGTACCAATAACCGCAGAGGTCATGTTGTGGCCCTGTATGGGTTTGATCATACCCTTATCATATTTGCCATGTCTTGCTCCCAGCAGGATCACGCCGGCCAGTGCGGCCCAGCCGCCCACCGAGTGGACCAATGTGGAACCGGCAAAATCCATAAAGCCAATGGTATTGAGCCAGCCACCTCCCCACTTCCAGCTCCCGATGATCGGATAAATAAACGCGGTGAATATAATGGAGAACACCATAAAACTCATCAGTCGGATACGCTCTGCAACGGCCCCTGAAACAATGGTTGCAGCAGTTGCCGCAAACATAGCCTGGAAGAGAAAGTCTGTCCAGTACGTCATGCCACCATTGTAGGCTGCCGTTTCGCCGCCTTCAGGCAGTTCAATGCCAAATCCTTTAAAACCGATAAAATCCATGGATACGCCCAACTCAAATCCTGGGTACATAAAATTAAATCCGCAAATCGCATGGGTCATGATTCCGATGGCCGGCACAATGGAATTCTTAAATAAAACGTTCGTTGTATTCTTTGCCTGTGTAAGTCCGGATTCAAGCGTAGCAAAACCCAGGTGCATAATGAAGACCAGCGCGGTTGCGATCATCATCCACACATTGTTTATTTTAAAAGACGAGTTGCTAAGTGTGTCTTTGGTTACCTGCAGCTCTGTGCGTGTCTTAAACATCAGCTCATTGGTGGCATGCAGGGAATCATTCAGCGCTGTCTGTGCTACATTCAGACTGTCAACCAGCATCTGCTGCTTCATCAGCATGACAGAGTCATACATTTCAGGGGTTACGTTTGGCATACAATTTTTAATTAAATAAATAAAAGAACAAAAAGGGTATCGTTCACTATCCGCCGGATAGCTGCATGCTTCAGGAGTTCTTTTGAGCTGAACTCCTACGTATTCATACAATATGTTTGTTCGTACAGAATGGTGGGGATTCTGTTACTACTGCTTCTGCTTATTTAAATGGATCAGATGCTGATCCTGACAGATGTTTTTACATCCTTGACAAAGATTTTTCCGTCGCCGGCAACACCAGTCGTTGCTGCTTTCTTAATGCAGTCAACCACTTCAGCGGCATCAACCTCGGGAACAACAATGTCAATCTTTCTTCTGGAAATGGAGCTGGCATCGAAGATGGCCGTTCCCCTGTAAGAACCTTTATGCTCTTTCGTAAAGGTTACTCCTTTTACATCATAAAAAATAAAGAACTCTACGCCGATTGCATGTAAGGCATCTCTTACATCATCAAATTTTCCTGCACGAATAATAGCACTTATTTCAACCATCATACCGTATTGCTCCTTTCTTACAGATATAACTATATCTATATTTTAA
>JAGKWN010000044.1 GCA_021151805.1 Cytophagaceae bacterium
TGATCACACTTGTTCCGGCAGTAACACCTGTTACTACACCTGTAGAACTTACTGTCGCAACAGCTGGTGTTGCTGAAACCCATGGGTTTGTGGTTGCTGGTGTGCCAGAACCGGTTAAGGTTGTTGTTAAGCCTTCACAAACATTTAATGTACCGGTGATTGTTGGAGTCGGGCTCACATTGATCACTACCGTTGCTTCTGTATAACACGATGCGTTTCCTGTGTTACCGTCTTCTACACGAAGAACATAAGTACCCGCGTCTGCAATCAGTCCGGTGATGCCTGCATAGCTAGGTATTGCTATAGTACCAGGATATGCACCAGGGTTTGTCAGCGCAGTTGGTGCTACTTTTACACCTGAGCCTGTACCTGCTGTCTTAATCCATGAATACGTAAAGTTTGTATTCAGAGGAGCAGCTGATACAGATGTTGAACCTGTTAATGTTTGTGCTGTACCTTCGCAAATCGTTGTTGGTGTAGCTGCAGGTACTGTAATTGTTACTGTTGTTGGTTTTGTACACGGACAGTTCGGTGTTAATACTACCGCAACTCGTGGACAAGGTGTTGCAGCCACATCAAATGTAACATTGTATGGAATACCACCTTTTTTACCGCCGCCGTTTGTACCGCCTCCAGATGAAGAAGATGTTCTTGATACGGTAACGCCATCAAATGTATCAACCATCGGAAATGTTAAATCATTTTCACATTGGCCTAAGCTTATTCTGGCAAAGGTGGCAACATTACCTGTTACAGTACCAGTTACGGTTTTAACAATAATGAAGAAGTCTTTATTAGCAGGAACTGCTGCGCTACCGGTAAAAGTAACCTGTGCGTTTAATTGTTGAGGATCTGCTGCTATTTTCGTTCTGGTAACAGTACCGGACAGGGTACCATAAACAACTGTTGGGTCTTCCACTAAACCTCCAGAACCTGCCTTTGCGCCTACCACCTGAAAGGTTACGGTACCATTCAGGATAGCTCCGTCGACATTTAATTCTGTCTGAACCATGGCCTGCATCTGCGTTATCGTAATGGCCTTATTCGAATGATAACCCTGGTTTTGAAGATTACTTAAGTTGGTGGTCAAGTTAGGTGCACTATAACTCGTTTGCCCCTGGTAATTTGGAGCACACGTTTGCGTTTGTTTGAAAACCAATCCGCTCCCAACCGATGCTTTACTATAGTAAACGGTTTTGTTTCCTGAACCATCTGCTGCAATACCTGTAAGGTCAAGGGTTGCAGCTGCAGACCCAACAGTAGTACCAATCACAGGTGTACTGCTTGATGTTGCATAAAAGTTATATTTTACTGTTGCAGGATCTGAAGGATCTGGTGTAAGCTGTACTGTTCCCACATTGCCGCAATATTCTTTCTTAATGATTGTCGGATCAGGAATGATTGTAATTGTTACCACATCTTTTGCAGTATCATATGGAGTACATGTACTAGGCGTTGCTGGAGTTACGTTTACAGTATATACTCCTGCTCCGGTTACTGTATATGTAAAATTACTTGCAACACTTGCTAAGCCACTTTGAACCTGGGTGGTACCTTTATACCAGGTAATTCTCCAGTTTGCTTCACTTCCGGTTTGAGGCACAAAACCACTATTTAAAAGTAATGTTGCACCCGGACAAATAGCTTGGCTCCCTGGTGTTATAGCAACCGTAGGTTGAGGGTCGCGAAGACCGCAAGGGGGAACAATATTTTTAGCGTAATCTGTAGGATTAGTCGTACCGTCTCCTAAATAACCATCCGTGTTACAGCCCCAAGCCCATACAGTACCATCTTTTCTACCGTAATAACCCCACTGATCACCTCTGTTAATAAAAGTTACTTTGTCATGTACATTTGTCAGGCCGGTTCCTGCTGCTGTTCGTATATAGTTTGGCATAGAAGCCGAAAGTGTACCCGTTCCTGGTATACCACCGGCATTACAGCCTCCACCACCCCAAGCAACAGGTCTTCCCTCTTTCGTAACCGCCATGGCAAAACCTTGCCCCCCTTGAATAGAAGATGCAAGCAAATATCCACCATTAGACTCACCAGCTCCGAGAACATTACCGGCAACAACTTTTCCTGGCAATGCTGTATTTCCAGGTACTACCCTTCCTGGTAAACCGTTCCATGAATCACCCCAGGACCATACATAACCATCAACATCCAACACAAAACCACCAGCATCTGCTACAGCAATCTGAGTCACATTATTCATTATTGTTCCATCCGGATAACGTACCGGAAGGGCTATACTGCTTATATCATCTGCATCGGCATTAACACCAACACCACCAGCTGGAGTTCTGCCTAATGTACTGTTCAATCCAAAACCCCATGAGTAAACGGTACCAATACCATCTCCATCAGGATCACATAGTGCCATTGCAATTCTATCACCTGCAAAAATCTGAACAACACCTGTTAAATCAACTACAGCATTTGCCGCATTTTTAGTTTTAACAAAACCTGGATCCGGGAAGTTTGCTATAACATTATCCTGTGTTGTTACATTTCTGTTTCTTCCTAACTGTCCATACGTGTCACCATAGGCGTCAGCAGTATTATTGTCTGATCCATCAGCACCCCAACCCACTAATCTGCCATCATCTAATATCGCAAAACTTGTATTGTTACCGGCATATACGACTGAAACGTTACCTAATGCTCCTCCAACATCCCAATGTGTTCCGGAAAGTGCCGTCGCAGCTCTGATCGGAACCAACGTAGGAGTTGCAGTTACCGCACTTACAGGCTGACCTGTTTGCCCGCTACCGTTATTTCCCCAAGACCAAACTCTTTTCTGACAATCCAAAGCCACAAAGTGTCCGCCTGAACCGGAGTTTAATTGTTTGATTGTTTGACCGGGATTGCCGCCAACATATACTCTTGTTGGAGAGCTTACTGTAGCTGAAACTGTCCCTAAGCCCAATTGTCCCTGATCGTTTCTTCCCCAAACAAAAGGGTATTGATCGTCGCAGACATAACTGGATACCGTGTTACCACCAGAGATAACCAGATCTTTCTGAGCTAACGCAACTGTTGCGAAAAAAATACCCGCAAACACAATTGCCCATTTGGTAAGTTTTGATTTTAACATAAGTAAATCAATTTATTATTAGTGTTTCTTAAAAGTCAATCCAATGGTATTTAACCACGAATTTACACTAATTTTTGCAGATAACGACATGTGCATAAAAAAAGTTGAATTAATTTTTACTTTTTTTATGAATAAATTGTATTTCTGGTAGAATTAGTTTGTCTTTCCTTATATACAGTTCACTTATAAAAGGTAACAAGTGCGTATACCTTTTTTTAATAAAGGTTAATTTTACGCCATTTTGTATAATAAAACATTGCAAGTAAGCAAATTACATACATTTGAATTCGGCCTGCTTACGCAGCATTTTGATGTGCCCGACTCAAAATGCTTTATACAACTATTTTTCTGTTTTTTCGTTTATAAGCCTGTAATTTTCCATAACAGCACGGATTTGCCCATAACTTATCGACTCATCCAGTTGTTCTTTGACCGTTTTGGCAGATAATGTGCCTATCTGATCCAGTACCGCGGTTATTCTTTGTTCGATTTCTGCTTCTACCAATTGTCCGATCCCAACTTCTCCTGTTTTTAAAAATGAACAAAGGTGACTTTCAATGGTTGATACCGCAAAATTGCGTTCTTCTGCAATTTGCTGAACAGTTTTGCCTGCTAAAAACATCTCCAGACTGATCCGGTGGCTTTCACCTTTTTTCTGCTTTTCAGGCTTCTCTTCTTCCTTCGCTTGTTCCGTTACAATTTCTTTTTTGCCCTTTTCAAGCAGTTCTTTTATATCAGTACCTGCTAGCAATCCTTCTGCATATTGCCTTGCTTGTTCTATTTTAGATTGTTGGCGCTTAATAAATTGCAATAGCAACTCGGTATCCTTAATGTATTTTTTTGTTTTTTTCTTCGGGCGCATTTCCGAGATATGTTCGGACAAAGGTTTAATACACTCTTCTAAAATTCTTTTTCCAAAATAAGTGGCTGCGTTGGTAACCCGCTGGTGTAAATGGCCATAGCCCTCTTTTTCAACCGTAGGCAGGATTCTATCCAATTCACTTCTGAATTTTAAACCTACTTTATGCAGATCTGACAATATATCATGAACGGCTTTCAAACATTCCACGGCTTTCTGCTGATCTGTTATCTGCCGCTCTCCGGCAAACAGATATTGCTCATAGCTTTCCTGCACAAGATCATCAAACTGAAAGGCTTTTTTGACAGAAGTTGCCAGATACTTTTGCTGTTGCACTTTAAGCAAGGATTGCAGCGCACCAGTCGGATGCGCCACTTCAAGGTATTTTAATATACGCTCATCGACACGTATACTACCGGAAGTAATTTTTGAATACAGGACCAATTCTTTAGTAGTGGTTAACCTACTCAAGGCCACATATACCTGCCCGGCTGCAAACGAATCGCCGGCATCGATAATGGCACGGTCGAATGTTAAGCCCTGACTTTTGTGAATAGTAATTGCCCAGGCCAGTCGTAAAGGAAACTGTACAAATGACCCAAGTTCTTCTTCTTCAATAGAATCTTTTTCTTTGTTTGCCTGATAGCGAATGTTCTTCCAGGTTTCGCGTTCAACTTTCATTTCATCCGCACCGGAAACAGGCTTCACCAGGATGTATTCATCTGCCAGCTCCGATACTACTGCAAGCATGCCATTATAAAACTTCCGGTTCTCTCCTTTATCATTTTTAATAAACATGACCTGCGCCCCTACTTTCAGGTGCAGCTGCAGTTCCACCGGATAGCTGCGCTCACTGAACTCGCCTGAAATAAGTGCTTTGTATTTTTTTTCTTCTGTTTTTAATTTATTCAGCTGGAAACGATTGATGGTTTCCGCTTTATCATTATGTGTGGTGAGGGTAATATATGCCTCGTTGACCGCCGGCCGGAACATGGGATCGTAATAGGTATTCAAATGTTCCAGGTCTGAAGGGTGCGCTGCATTTATACGAATCCGGTTCAGAATATCCAGAAACAACCCATCCTTCTGCCGGTATGTTTTCTGTAATTCGATCACCAATGGATTAAGTTCTTTCAGCGCCAGCGCTTCAAAAAAGAACGGACTGTCGTAATACATCTGCATGACATTCCACTCTTCGTTGCGTACAACCGGCGGCAATTGATACAAGTCGCCAATAAAAACCATTTGCAAACCTCCGAAAGGATTTTCATTCCCCCGGTAGTGCCGCAGGATTGTATCAATCGCGTCCAGCAAATCGGCCCGCACCATAGACACTTCATCAATAATCAATACTTCCAGCTCTTTGATCACATCTATTTTAGCTGTGCTTAAATGTGTGGATGAAAAGAGTGTTCGTTGATCGCAAAAATTTTGTTCCTGCTGAAATGCGGGTGCCGCAATGGTTGGCAAAAATGGTTTGAAAGGTAATTGGAAAAGTGAATGCAGTGTAACACCGCCTGCATGAATAGCAGCAACGCCTGTTGGAGCTGCTACTGCCAGTTTTTTAGGCGTATGCTCGCGCAGCTGTTTCAAAAAAGTAGTTTTACCCGTGCCCGCTTTCCCGGTAACAAATATAGATTTGCCGGTGTGCGCCACAAACTGGCATGCCATATCAAACGGCACGTTGGTGTCGGGTTGTTCGATCATTGAATTCATATTAAATTTTTAGCCGGAGTGAAAAAACAAAGGTAGTGAAATTAGATGCTAGTTACTAGGTGCTAGTTTCTAGTTCATTACAAAAAATATTTACTTGTCTATTTAGCTAATTCATTATAAAAGAACAAGGTGCTGTAAAATTACAGCACCTTGTTCTTTTGTCTGGTAACTAGAACCTAAAAACCAGTAGCTTATTTTATATCAATCAACTCCACTTCGAAAATCAGTATTGAATTCGGAGGAATGCTACCGGCGCGCTGCTCTCCATAGCCACGGTAAGAAGGAATATATAACACACCTTTTTCTCCTTTACGCATCAATGGAATACCTTCGTCCCAGCCTTCAATAACCTGGCCCTGGCCAATGATAAAATCAAACGGACTACCGCCAACAGAACTGTCAAAAATTTCTCCGTTCAGCAGGTGGCCGGTATAATGAACCGATACCTTATTTCCTCTTTTAGGTTTTGAGCCTGTGCCTTCCTTAATTACCTGGTAATATACACCTGTTGCAGTGTCAAGGGTTGCTACGATATTGTTGGTTTTGATATAGGATGCCAACGATGCATCTTCATCTGCTTTATTCTTTTTTGCCATTTCTTCCTGTTGTTTTAAATAATCAGCCATTGTCATTATATCGTGCATTTTTACTTCAAAACGCACAAAGCTTCCTTTTTCAATAAATGAAGGTAGTTCTGCTTTTATTCCTTTTTTAAAAAGCGTATCTGCAGAAATCCAGAATGCGCAGCTATCACCTTTCGACATCATAGCAAGCCCTTCTTCAAAGGAACCGGCATAGGAAGGTTTTTGTACCGTAGTAACAACCATTCTGTTTTCCTTTACAGTACTGCGCAATACCGAATCTTTGCTTGTATATAAAGTGAAGTGTAATTTTATCACATCGCCAACTACCGCATTCTTACCGGCTTCGTTGATACGGTATTTGTATGCCAAACCAGAAGGCGTATAAGAAACATCTTTTTCCTTGAATAAAGATGCTTTGGATGGTGTCTTTTCTTTTTTCTTTGCCGTTGCCTTTTGCGCAAACGCTGTGCTGCTGCACAGGATCAGAAAAGCAAGTACTGTTGTTGTATATTTCATTTCAGATTTATTTCACTTCTACTTCAAATAATAACGGAGCGTTTGGAGGAATAACCCCGCCTGCTCCTCTTGAGCCATAGGCTAAACGTGAAGGAATCAATATTAGTGCTTTTTCACCATGTTTTAATTTTAAAAACCCTTCGTCCCAGCCTCCGATCACCTGTTGCTGACCAACAACAAAGGTAAAATATTGTCCGGCCGGAGAACGGTCAAATTCCATTCCGCCATCAAGAAGCGTTCCTATGTATGAGGCGTCAATTGATTCGCCAGGCTGAATAAACCTGGTCTCGGTTGTGTTTGACTTCAGTTTTACAACATAAGCGCCACCAGGTGTTGCTTCACCTTTCAGCTTGTGTGTCGCCAGGTACTGCTGAATCAACGCACTGTCGCGTGAAAATATTTCTGCATCATTTTTAGCATCTGCTGCTTCCTGTACCGCCTGCTGTGCGGCGTATGCTGTCGTAACCGAATCAACAAAATGTTTGGAATAAACCTTGTCCATCTTAATGATCACTTTCATTTTACTTCCGGAAGCAACATGTGCCGGAAGCGGTTGCTGAAAGGTTTGCAGGTACAAGGTATCTGCATTCAACAGGAAGATTGCGCTATCGCCTTCTGTAAGCAATAAGAAACCTTCTTCCATACTCGGTTTATGTGTAACTGCGGGTGTTGAAACACCTACCGGGCGTGCTTCTTTAAATTGATCTTCAAGAATTGAATCCTTTTCTGTCTTCAGTTGAAACCAGAAGGAGAAGAAACCGCCCACTTCCGGGTAGTTTGTGCCTGCAGAATCTTTTATAATTCTGTATTCAAGCCCGCTCGCAGTTTTTGAATAGGTTACTGCTGTTGGCTTTGCTCCTTTTTTTGTTGTTGAACTTTTCTTTTGTGCCTGCACTGTTACTGCGCAGATAGAAAAGAGGATCAGAAAAATAATTCTTTGTTTCATATGTGTTATTTTATTTTACTTCTACTTCGAATAATAATGGTGAATCGGGAGGAATAGATCCTGCAGCTCTGTCTCCATATGCCAGGCGGGAAGGAATTAAGATCAATGCTTTTTCTCCATGTTTTAATTTTTGAAATGCCTGATCCCAGCCCTGAATTACTTCGCCTAAGCCAACCGTAAATTTAAAATACTTTCCTTCCTCAGATCTGTCAAACTCTATGCCGTTAATCAATAACGTGCCGACGTAAGTTGTTTCAATACTTTCACCAGCAGGAATAAAGCGGGCTTTTGTATTTGTATTACTCTTTAGCTTAACAACATAGGCGCCACCACGGGTAGCTTCTCCTTTAAGTTGGTGTTTGATCAGATAGCGCTGGATTAATAAACTATCGCGTTTAAATATTTCAACTTCTTTAGAAAGATTTTCGTTAAACCTTGCCTGCTGATCTGCCCTTAGAGAATCTACAAAATGTTTGGTATATACCTTATCCATTTTGATAATCATCTTAACCTGGCTTGCCCCCTTCAGAAAATCCGGTGTTTGTGTGCCAAACGAATTGATATAAAGAGAATCTGGGTTTAATAAAAATTCTGCACTGTCGCCTGCGGTTAGCAGCATTAAGCCCTCTTCAATACCTGGTTTATGTTTAATCTCTATGGCAGGTACATCTATTGCATGCGGTTCACCAAACACCGTTGATATAATTGAATCATTTTTGGTTCTAAGTTCAAACCAAAAACTCATAAAGCCACCCACTTCCGGATAATTTTTCCCGACTGAGTCTTTTATAATTCTGTATTGTAGTCCGCTGGCTGTTGTAGAATAACTGATTGTTGCTGGCTTGTTTCCAACCTTTTGACCTGAAAGATTTGTCCTTTGTGCCTGTACAGTTATACAGGCACAAAAGACAATCAGAAAAATAATTTTTTGTTTCATTCGGTTATTTTACCTCTACTTCAAATAATAAAGGTGTATTTGGTGGAATTTTTCCTCCTGCACCTCTGTCGCCGTAAGCTAAACGGGAAGGAATCAGAAGCAATGCCTTTTCGCCGTGTTTTAATTTCTGGAACGCCTGATCCCAACCCGGAATCACTTGCTGCACACCAACTGTAAATGGAAAATAATTATCTCCCGACTTGTCAAACTCAGTACCATCAGTCAATAGCTTGCCTACATATTTAGCTTCAACATTTTCTCCCGAAGCAATAAACAAATCGGTAGCATCATTCTTTTTTAACTTAACAACGTATGCACCGCCTATTGTTGATTCACCTTTTAATTTGTGCTTCTTCAGATATTCCTGAATGATTGTACTGTCTTTCTTATAGATTTCAGCTTGCATTGCTTCAAACTCTGCCATTTGCTTTGCCTGCACAGCTCTTGCTGAATCAACAAAATGCTTGGAATATACTTTTACTACTTTAACAATTATTTTAACCGTGCTTCCTTCTTTTAAAAAGCTTGGTCTTGGTGCACCATAAGAATTGATATACAGAGAGTCTGCATTCAATAAAAATTCAGCACTATCACCTTCAGTCAATAACATTAAACCTTCTTCAAAACTTGGTTTGTGTTTGATTTCAGTAATAGGCGCGGCAGCAGGGCGTGAATCTCCAAACTGTGAATCAATGATTGAATCTTTATCATTTCTTACTTCAAACCAAAATGCAACAAAGCCTCCTAATTCCGGATAATCTTCGCCGGTAGAGTCTTTTACAATTTTGTATTCCAGCCCGCTTTCAGTTTTTTTATATTTATTACAAGAGGTAATGGTTGCCAGCATTAATGCTCCCGCCAGCAGGGATAAACTTTTCTTTAACATAGAAATTTTTCTTTACGTAGGTTTTCGAGTAATTCTTCTTTATAACTAGCCACAATTTCGCGGAAGTTGCGTACCGTCTCAGACAGCGATTTCAGCGATCTGCCACCGGAAGCGTTTTTATGTCCCCCGCCTTCGAAATGTGTGCGTGCAAATTCATTTACATTAAAATCTCCTTTCGAACGGAAAGAGATTTTAACACCATCTTCACGTTCAATAATCATAGCAGCAAAAACTACCTTATCTATTGAAAGTGCATAATTCACCAAACCTTCTGTATCGCCGGTCTTTGCATCAAAACGTTTCAGTTCTTCTGCACTCAGGTACATGAATGCGGTGTAGCAATCGGCCAGAACAACTAATTTTTCTGACAGACAGAATCCTAATAAGCGCAGGCGCTCTTCTGAATTTGTATCAAAGATCAGGCGATGTACTCTGGAAGAATCAAGGTTCCAGGAGTACAGGTCTGAAATGATTAAGTGAACCTTCTTATCTGTATTTGAATGACGGAAAGAGCCGGTGTCTGTCATGATCCCGGCGTAGATGCATTCTGCAATATAAGTATCCATCAGGTTTCTGCCGTCGAGACCAATGATCAGTTCATAAATCAATACGCCAGTAGCAGCTGCTTTAGTATCAGAAATGGAGATATCGGCAAAATCCTGTGGTTCCAGGTGATGGTCTACTAGCACTTTAATTGCTTTTGACTGGCCAACAAGATTCCCAAGTTCATTGATTCTCCCCAATGCATTAAAGTCCAGACAGAAAATAAGATCTGCGGCTTCGATATATAATGCTGACCGTTCTTCGTTTCCCTCATTGTAAATCCACACAGCATCATTACCCGACATCCAGTCCAGAAAAGACGGGTAATCTGAAGGGACAATCACCTGCACTTCATGATTCAGCTTTTTTAAAAATCTGGCTAAAGCCAACGACGAGCCAAGCGCATCTGCATCTGGCTTGTGATGTGTCGTTATAACAATTTTCTTAGGGGTTTCTAAGAGAGGCTTTAATTGGTTCAGCTGTTGCTGCATCTACGGTTATCTCAATTAATTTGATGGGATGGGCAAAGGTCAAAAGAAATACTAGAAAAAACAACCGGTTTGTTCAGCATTTTGTGAATTAAGGGCATAGAATATCAAGTATTTATTTATTTTTGTTTATCGATTAAACTAAAGTACAATTATGGCGGGTAACAGAACATTTTCAATGATTAAACCGGATGCTGTTCGGGATGGACATAGCGGGAGCATATTAAAAATGATTGAGGCGGCAGGTTTTAGAATTGTATCCATTAAACTCGTACACCTTACGTCAGAAAAAGCCGGCGAATTCTATAGCGTACATACAGGCAAGCCTTTTTACGATAGTTTGAAGTCTATTATGTCTGAAAGTCCGATTGTAGCGCTGATTCTTGAAAAGGAGAATGCAGTGGAAGACTTTAGAAAATTTATTGGCTCAACCAATCCTGCAAATGCTGCAGAAGGAACTGTGCGGAAATTATTTGCAAAATCATTGGAACGTAATGCGGTGCATGGATCCGACTCTGATGAGAATGCAAAAATTGAAGGAGATTTCTTTTTCAGCAACCTTGAAAAGTTTTAAAACAAAAAAACTGCTCCCTTTCAGGAGCAGTTTTCTTTTGTATAAATCCATCCGGGATTTTATTTTTTCTCTACCACATACAACAGCGCGGAATTAGACAGATCTGAAGGAGCTACTACATCTTCTTCGAGTGGCGGTTTATTTCCATACCGTTGTTTCATGATGGCTTTTACTTCGGGCGAGCTCAGGTCAAAATCTTTCATCTTCCGGAGTGAGCAGAGCTCAACGCCATAGCAACGTTTATACATCTTCCATACCAGCTCTGAACAATACAGCTGGTCGTCGCTCCAGTTAAAGTATAGATCGTAATGTACCCCCAGAAATTTTTTCGCAACAGCTTTGGATGCTTCAATTTCAGAATCAAGAATTTCTGCTTTTCTGTTCTTCATGCGCATCAAGGTATAGTGACTGCCTGTTCCATGGGCGATCCATTCATTCACAGGTGTTATACGTACCGGCTCAACAGCTTCGAGTACTACAGGCTTGCCGTTCACAAATGTAATTATGCCTACATGGCTGTATTCTGAATGGGTGGCAAGTTTAACAGCTTTACATTGCTGCGATTGTGAACTCTGAAAAATAATATCACCCTCCATAAAAGCAGAATCTGGCCGGGTTTTCACGCCAGCCAGATTCTTTGCTGCCTTCATGCAATTTCTTGTAAGGCCATAAATAGATGCTCCCACGAGCATTACAAGGCCGAATAGTAAAACTGTTTTTTTCATGCATTCATAACGCTTTGCCGCAGCAAATGGTATAAGTGCCGGTTAATAATTAAGATATTTGATAAAGGTCAGTTTTGCTGACAGAGAGGTGTTTTTCAGCGTACCTGTGGGTGCATAGTAGCCAACGCCTGTGTTGCTGTCTGTGGTTGCTGTATACGTTGTAAAATCTTTAAAATCCAGGTAGCCTACCTGCAATGCAATTTCACCGACTTTACTTTCGTTCCCCCAGAAACGAAAACCTGTCTGGATACATGGCTGTACGTAAACGTGTGTGCCGAAATTATACTGAGTGCTGCCACCGCCTAATTTTATAGAATTGAACAAAGGGGTTGTATGTATGATGGCTCCTGCACCAACATAAAAACCTTTTTCCTTATCGCTGTCAAACGTAGAAAGTACGCCTCTATTATAATTTATGGTAATCGGCATGCTGAAACCAAGAAGTCCCATTTTATCACCGGCAAGTCTTAAGCTTGGTGCTGTATTAAGTGAAATTGAAGCATTGTCATTAATTTTATACAGCTTCGTATTCAGCTGGAATGAATAACTTAAAAGAGAAACAGAAATCGATTTAGCATATTCACTATTTTCACCACTGTAATATTTGCCGCTGTAATTATATCCCTGCCAGGTTTGATTGGGGTCAAAATCCTTTTCGTAATAAAATGGTGAAATTACTACATCAGCAAAACAAGTATAGCCGATACCGTAAGTAAATGTTCCCTTTGACTGTGCGTTGACGTTATTAAGTGTAAAAAGAAAAACCGCAGCAAGTATTATAACTATTTTTTTCATTCGTAATTGCTGATTATTTTTTCAATACAATTTTCACCTGTGTCATTTCATACATCAGATCATAATACTTCACCATAGAAGCAAATTCCGTGGCTGTAAAATCAGTCTTTTTAATATCACGCGTTACGGTAAGCACAACGGTGTTGCCTTCTACTTTTAAAGAAGATTGCATGGAAACAAAATTATCTGAGAAAGATTTGTTTGCGCTTTCAAGCAAAGAAGCTTTGTAGCCTTCGGGAATTTGCAGTATAATGGTTGCTGTTTTAGTCGTAGCTACATCCAACGCGCCGCTGTAATTTCTTTTTCTGAAATCTTCCTGCACCTTATCATAATCGCCGAATAACGCGCCGATTGTGACCATGTAACCGTTACCAGCTTTTTTTACCAGGTCGTTCAGTGTAAATGTTTCTTCGATGGAGAATTTCGTTGAGTTCGGTGTTAAACCATATCCATCAAATTTCCATGTCTTATATTCATCCATCATTGGATATTCGGATTTCACCAGCTCACTATAGGCATCTTTAACTGATTTTAAGTATTCGCCTTCTGCTGCATCGTTTTTTCTTTTTAATTCAGCAGCCTTCACATTATTCATTCCTTTATATAATGCAGCTGAATCAACCGGCTCATATAAATTTATATACTTTAACTGATCTGTATTGAAATCTCTATTGAAGTAGTCGCTGATGTGAACACTTGTAAACCCATTTGTAGAAGACATTGTACGTGTACAATTGATTTTGTCAAAATCTTCATTCAATGAAATTTTGAACTCTTCTTTAAGCGTGTTGTCTGTATAAACACGGTTTGGTAAAACAAAATCGGCAAGTGTGAATGTTTTGAGTTTAAAATTGTAGTTGTTTACAATCAATGCATCTGAACCGCAGAAATAATTAGACAGCTCCCCGAATTGCATGTAATAGGTCGGGTACATAATATACTTCCCATTCCAACGGATTCCCCAGCTGATCTCTAACGGACTGATTACATTTTTTATACCTGCTGATTTATTACCGGTACTTAAGATCAAATCAAATGTTTGCTTTTTAGTAAGCAGAATTTCTATAAAAATATCTGCTACATACATATCATATTTATCGCGGGTAATATAGTATTCATATCCGCTGATCGATTGTTCATTGATAATTTTCTTACGGATGTAATACCAGCACAATTCCATTAGTTTATTGACATCTGTTTTGGCGGTTGGATTTTTTGCAATAACTTCCGCCATAACCAACTTGGCTGCAGCAGATCCTGAACCACGTAAGCCCTCAAGTAAATTAACGGTTTTAACTAGGTCTTCATTAGATAATTTTGTGCGGACACGATTATCTGTTGTTCTTACCGGGATTACCTGATTATTATCACCACCTGTATATCTTGTTAAAATAAACTTAACATGCGGCAGGTATTTTTCTCTTGGCAGGTTCCAATCGTTCACTACTTTTTCGCGTAATGAATCTTCCAGTGTAAAAGTTATCAAACCGTTTGCGCCAGCCTTTTGAGTCATTTCGGGAGCACCGTTCAACGACTTGATGTAGATATAACTATCTTTTGTTGGTGCTTCAATCGTTATAAATGTTTTCACTACCGGGAAGTCTGATGCCAGGTATATTCTTGTAAATGGAATGTTTCCCGTCAATATCCCCATCGGGTTTTTAGAGATGCGTGTAAAGTCAATAATATCGCCCGGTTCAAGATCCGGCAGCGCAAATTTATAATACGTTTCATTCAGCATTACGCTCGACTTGTAGTACAAAGGAACTGAAGCGTAGTTTGTTTCCTTTATACCATCTTTCAATTGCAGTGTGCGCGATGTTCCGTTGGCTTTAATAATCGTTACTTCAGAAGAGTTTGTTTCTCCGTATCCCGATGTATAGTAGGTTGAATATTTTTCAACCGCTGCTTTATCTTTCAGGTATACGCGTGTTTTTACGCGTTCAACAAAATAAATAACTTCACCTCTTTCAATAAAATAGTTGGATGAGTGGAAAAGAATCACGACAGATTCATCCTTGAATTGTTCCGGCACATCTTTTATGGATGCGGAGTGTTTGTCAAATTTTTCTGACAAAGCATTCGCCGCTAAAGCAGATTTTTTTGCAGCCTCATCGGCTAAGCGTTGATCTCTTTTTTCGCTTGGTGTTTGAGCGTAGAGAACTGAGTTAATAACGAAAACTGTTATTACTAAAAGATAGCGCATAAAAGAAAAGTTTGGGTGGAAACTATTTGGTTAAGGTGACTTGATTGGTATAATATTTCTTTAAATCCTTTTGGATCTTTGCATAGTCTGCGGCTTTGTCCTTAGGGATTACTCCTGTAGGGAAGACAAATGTTTTCTTGTATAAAACCTTACCGCCAACAACCGTATACTCCAGGTTTATTGAGCAGTAATCATTTTTAACTTTAAATGCTGGCGGCAATGCGCTTACTTTATAGCCTTCAGGTATTGTCAATTCAACGGAGATGTCATAATTGATGATCATGTCAAATGTAAAGTCCGTTAAGCGCAATGTGTCCTTTGAGTTTTTTCCGAAATAGCCGTCAAACTCCATATTGACAAACATTTCCTTTTCGTCTCTGAACACCTGGTTGTTTAATTCAAATGAGTATTTCGCATAGAAAGGTATTTCTCTGTTTTGCAGATCAGAAGTTTTAACATTTGAAACGGTCATGTTGCTGTTTGATCTGGTGAAATAGTTTTTATAGAAGTCAATTTTCTTTTCAGATTTTGCAAAATGGTATTTACGTATATAGTAATTTTTCAAATCACCTTTGGCGGTCATTTCAGACTCTCCCACCAATTTATCACCAACAACTTTCATGGTGATTTTATCAACCTCTTTCGAGCTGTTGATGTCTTCAAATGGTATCGTTTCAATTTTGAATGATTCTCCGTCTTCAATCATTACCGGTCTGCTTTGGATACGGTAAGCATTTTCACCGAATGCCGCGTAGCTTTCTGTACAATCCAGGAAATAGGTTTTATTGTTCCAGTAGAGCGCGCAGATCGCGTGATTGAAGATTCCTAAGTATGGCAGCGAACAAGTATATTTTGTATGGTTTGTATGGATCCATACAAACTTTGCATTGAAGCCTTCCAGGCGCAGCATGGTTGCCAGCAAATTTGCTACTCCTTTACAATCGCCATATTTGTTGTCGAGTACATCTTTTGCTGCCATAGGTTTAAAGCCTGCGATCCCGTCTTCAAAAGCGATGTAGCGGATGTTGTCCTGTACCCAATAGTAAAGTGCTTTTATTTTTTCAAGGTCAGTCGTTTTTCCTTCAATGATCTTGTCTGCCTGAGCTTTTACAAACTCATCGTCCTTTTTTACTTCTGAATTCAACTTATGCAGGAAGGCATAAAAATCATTGTAGCTTTCGAAACACGCTGTCTTCACACCTTTAAGCGAATAGGATTTAACAACAGGCACGATGTGCGGTAAATTCATGTCGGTGCCGGTTGATCCGTTCTCGCCAAGGTGGGGCTTCACATTGTCCAGTGTGTAAGTGATTGTTTTTACAAGTGTTTTCGGATCTGTTGTTATTGTTTTTTGAATGTTGACACCTTCAAAATTAAATTCAACCAGATCTACCTCTACCCCGGTAGGAATTTCAAAAGAAATGATTCTTTTTTTCTGTGGGTATTCTGAATAAAAATAAGCTGCATCTAAAAATTTATAGTCTTTATACGACTTCGTAATTTCTGTTTTTTCAGTTTCGCCTTTAGAAGCAAAGTTTAAAGCAATAGCCTTGTAGCGCGCATCTGAATGGAAGATACCTCCTGATTCAATGGCTTCATCTACCGCTATGGTATAATTAAGTACATACTTTTTCCCGTTTTTTGTATAAGAAAGCATCTTGTCGATGGAAGAGAAGGTTCCATAGGTTTCGTATATCGCTAGCTCTACATTATCTTTTAAAGAAAGGTATTCAGACACATGATCTTCTTTAATATTCAGGATAGCGCCTTTTGATTTCCCATCAGCAACAGAAAAAGCAATTGTTGATGTATTTACATCCTGGTAAACAATGGATTCGGGAAATTGTTTGCTTAGATCGGTGGCAAGTTTGATCGATTCCGCGGTATTGATCTGTGCGGTCAGAGAGGTAGCACTGCACAAAAATGCAGCTAATACCGGATAACTAAATAATTTCATGGGGAAATGTATAAAATAACTAAAATATCTCAATTGAACTGTTTGATACGTAATTATAAAGAAAATGATGCGGTTTTAATAAAATATAATTGAATATATTACATTCCTTTAATTGAAAATAAAAAAATCCTTTGTTGGGATCTTCCAACCAAAAATGTCCCGCTCTTAGGCGGGACATTTTGTTGAGTATAATGAAGATTAAAGCAAGATCCCATAAGGATCCGTATGTTTTTATTCAGTATCGTTGGCGTATTCGTTTACGGCGGCATGTTCGCCGTCGTATTGAGCGATCCAGAAATTGTTAAAACCTTCTCCCAGGTGCAGCTGAATTTTCTGTAAAGCCAGCAATTCAAGAATAGAAAGGAAATTGTAGATCACAGCCATTTTTACCGGAATGTCTTTAATGATATCTACAAATGAAATCCGCTGTCCGCGGCTTACTTTGTTAATGATGTATTCCTTCTGAAGTTCAATGGAATATGGGTATTGAACGACATGGTGTATAGGCTTTGATTTTTCTTCTTTCCAGCGTGCAACTACTTTTTCAAATACTTTTAAAAGCTTATACAGGTCAATGTCCTGCAGCTCAGTTTCCACGTTGCTTACCTCAGAAAGCAGTTTCAATTCCTTGGCAATATTTCCACGCTTCTCTCTTTTCAGAGATGTTTCTTCCAGCTCAGAGAATTCTGCAATAACAGACTTGTATTTCTTGTACTCTAATAAGTGAGAAACCAATTCTTCCCTTGGGTCTATTTCATTTCCATGTACGTCAATTTCAGGACGCGGCAATAAAGTCTTCGCCTTGATCCGCATCAGGGTTGCCGCTACCAGGATGAATTCACTTGCAATATCAACGTTCATCTTTTCCAGACGGTGGATATACTCCAGGAAGTCGTTGGTTATTTTCGAAATCGGAATGTCATAAATATCAAGTTCGTCCCGTTCAATAAAGAACAGAAGCAAGTCGAAGGGGCCTGCAAACAAGGGTAACTGGATTTCAAAATTCGAGTCCTTTGACATGGTCTTAGTGAAGCAATTAAAGTGAATTGAAATGGTTAAATTTCATACCAAATATACTTAATTCCGGGGCGGGAGTTTTATCCCGGCGCTGCCATCTTTTACACCTTTCCGGTTGATAAATAGGTGGATTGAGGTTAATATCTTGTGCATATCCGGCCAGTCGCAAAATAGTTTCTGAACCGGATATACTAAAAGCCTGTTGATTATTCGTTTGATACTGAAGAATCAACAGCAGAGAATAGCTAAACCTTAGCTAAATATTGTTTATCTTTGTTTTTGTAGACGATCAAAATTTACACCGTGATTCAAGCTGGAGAACTTTTACGTACGATTCATTCCCCTGAAGATCTTAAAAAATTAGATACTAATCAGCTTATTGCCCTTTCTGATGAATTAAGACAATTTATTGTTGACAATGTTTCCGTTTACGGAGGTCATTTTGCAGCCAGTCTTGGTGTGGTTGAATTAACCATTGCGTTACACTATGTTTTCAATACGCCAACAGACCAATTGGTTTGGGATGTGGGCCACCAGGCATACGGCCACAAGATCCTGACCGGTCGTATGGAAAATTTCCATACAAACAGAACATACGGCGGATTGTCGGGTTTTCCAAAAAGATCTGAAAGCCCTTATGATACCTTTGGTGTAGGCCACTCTTCTACTTCCATTTCGGCTGCACTGGGTATGGCCGTAGCCAACCAGTACCAGAACGATAACCGCCAGCACATTGCTGTAATCGGTGATGGCGCGCTTACCGGCGGTATGGCGTTTGAAGCCATGAACCATGCAGGAGTAACAAACTCCAACCTGTTGATCGTGCTGAATGACAACTGCATGGCCATTGACCCAAACGTTGGCGCATTAAAAGATTACCTCGTAGATATTACTACATCCCGCACCTACAACCGCGTGCGCGACGAAGTGTGGAACATGCTTGGCAAGATCAGCAAGTTCGGACCAAATGCGCAGGCGATCGCTTCTAAAGTTGAAAGTGGCTTAAAGGCTTCGCTGCTGAAACAAAGTAACCTCTTCGAATCGCTCCATATACGTTACTTCGGCCCGGTTGACGGGCATGACCTGAATCACTTAGTTCAGGTGCTGAACGATCTGAAAGGTATTCCCGGTCCTAAAATTTTACATACACTTACCACCAAAGGCAAAGGCTTTGCCCTGGCCGAAAAAGACCAGGTGAAGTGGCACGCGCCGGGTAAGTTTGATAAAGTTACCGGTAAGATCCACGTAAAAACATACGATACGCCGCAGGCTCCCAAGTACCAGGATGTATTCGGACATACCATTATTGAGCTCGCTGAAAAAAATAAAAAAATCATGGGCATCACGCCAGCCATGCCTTCGGGCAGCTCGCTGAATCTCATGATGGAACAAATGCCCGACCGCGCCTTTGATGTGGGTATTGCCGAACAGCATGCCGTTACTTTCTCTGCCGGACTCGCAACGCAGGGGCTTGTTCCTTTCTGCAATATTTATTCAACCTTTATGCAGCGCGCATACGATCAGGTGATCCACGATGTATGCATACAAAACCTGCATGTAGTGTTTTGCCTGGACCGCGCCGGGTTTGCAGGCGTTGACGGACCAACGCACCACGGTGCTTATGATCTCGCCTATTTCCGCTGCATACCAAATCTGGTTGTTGCTGCTCCCATGAACGAGCAGGAACTACGTAACATGATGTATACCGCGCAGCTTGAAAAAAATAACCGTCCGTTCTCTATCCGTTACCCGAGAGGGCAAGGTGTGATGCCAAACTGGAAAACACCTTTTGAAGAAATGGAAATCGGCAAAGGGCGCAAAGTAAGCGACGGTGAAGATATTGCTATTCTTACCATCGGCCATATCGGCAATTATGTAGTAGAAGCAAAAGCATTGCTGCGCGAAGAAGAATTGTTGCCGGCACACTTCGATATGCGTTTTGTAAAACCTATTGATGAAGCAATGCTACACGATGTGTTTAAAAACTTTAAAAAAATCATAACCGTTGAAGACGGTTGTCTGATGGGAGGATTTGGAAGTGCTGTGCTGGAGTTTATGGCAGATAATAATTACTCTGCGCAGGTAGTGCGCCTGGGCATCCCCGACAGAATCGTAGAACACGGTGAACAGATAGAATTACAGACTGAATGCGGCTTTGACCCCATAAGCATTGCCAAAACTGTACGCAATCTTTCAAGTGTCGTATTAAAATAATTTTACATCACATACCTTATTTAACAAAGGCCGATGAAAACATCGGCCTTTGTTTTGCATACTGCTGTTATGAGTAAACCTCTTGTTTATACAGATAAAGGCAATGGACCAGTATTGGTTTTTGTGCATGGCTTCTGTGAAAGCAAATCAATCTGGAATGCCTTTACACAAACGCTGACGTCTTCATACAGGGTTGTCTGCGTTGATCTGCCGGGCTTTGGTGAGTCGCAGCTGGACCAGGATACCGTAAGCATGGAATGGTTTGCCGATGAGTTTCATAAACTGATTAAGCTGTTAAACATTCCCGGGTTTGTTTACATAGGCCATTCACTGGGCGGTTACGTTGGACTGGCATATGCAGAAAAATATCCAGCCTTCCTGAAAGGGCTTTGCCTGTTTCATTCTACCGCATACGCAGATTCAGAGGAACGAAAAACTAACCGCAACAAAACCATTGCCTTCATTCACAAGTATGGTGCAGACCTGTTTACACAATCCTTTATTGAGCCGCTTTTTTTATTGCAGAACCGACAGCTTTTCAAAAATGAAATTGTTGAATTAAAAGCAATCGCAAAACAGTCTTCCGAGAAAGGCATCATCGCAACCACTGAAGCCATGCGGGATCGCCCGGACAGAGCACATATTCTGCAAACAACCAAGGTGCCTGCATTATTGATCGGCGGCCGAAACGATGCTACTATACCAATTCAAAAGTTAAAAGAACTGGCTGATTTATCGCCTATGATAACGCTCGCAGAAATCGATGCCTGCGGTCACATGGGCATGTATGAGCAAAAGGAAAAAACGCTTGCCGCAATAGAAAAATTTGCAGCTTTAATTTATTAATTTAAACCTGTGGCAGTAAACGTACTTGTTTACTATCACAGGTTTTTTATTTATTGAATAGCAAACACGGCACTTACCTGAAACTGCAGTTTAATTTTTTGAAAACCTACAGATGGATATTCTTCTTCAACATATCTGTTATACTCCATGTATGCATTGTTTGATATCTGAGCTTCTTCCATGTAAAAACCTCCGATATGATTATAAGCGTACTCACTTACTTCAATTACAGATCCCAGTTTTTCATCAATAGCTTCCAGTAAATAAGTTGCTTTTGCTTTTGCTGCTTTTATAGCCTGAATTTTTAATTGCTTTTTATACTCCTCAATTTTTGAGTGTGAATAGTTTCTGATTCCAACGGAATAAATAGATTCTGCATTCGACTTACTAAGCACTTCATCTATTTTCTCAGGCGTAGAGACTTTAATGATAAAACTTTTGGAATTGTATAGTTGAGCTTCATCCTTTTTCTTTCTGCTCCAGCTATAGCCTTCAACCTGTTCAACCATGAAGTCTTCCTTCGCAATACCCGCAGCTGTAACAGCCTGTGTCAATTCCTTTTCCAACTTTTCAAGCGGCACTTTATTTTTATCTTTTAAATATTCTTTCAGTACTATTCTGAAATAAATTTCATCGGGCACAACTTCCATTTCGGCAGTGCCTGTTACCGAAATTCTTTTTTGAACCGGAGTTGCTGTTTGTGCAAATACAGCTGTACATGCACAAATAAAAATGATGGATGCGACCAGGTGTTTCATATCAATATTTTAGGGTTATAGATCTTAATAAAGATTGATTGATCATTTTATAGCGAATGTAGCACTTACCTGAAACTGCAATTTGATTTTTTGAAAGCCTATGCCCGACTCATCAAAAGAATTTTCTGAATTGTAATTACTTACATAATTTGATGTCTGCGGTATAGATCTGAAGCCTTCGTAGGTTGATACATTGTCATATTCACTCACCTCTATTGTTTCGCCGATCTTTTCATCAATAGCCTCAAGCAGATATGTTGCCTTAGCCTTTGCCGCTTTTATAGCGTTTATCTTCAGTTGCTTTTTGAACTCTTCAATTTTCGAATGGGATGAATTCCTGATAACGACTGAATAAATCGATTCATCGTTTACTTTGCTCAATATCTCGTCCATTTTAGAAGGTGCTGCAACTTTGATGATGTAACTTTTAGCATTATAAAGTTCGGCATCCTCTTTTCTTTTTCTGCTCCAGCTGTAGCCTTCAACCTGTTCAACCATAAAATCTTCTTTGGCGATACCAGCTGCTGTGACAGCCTGCGTCAATTCTTTTTCCAGCTTTTCAAGCGGTACTTTATTTTTATCTTTTAAATACTCTTTCAGCACTACTCTGAAATAAATTTCATCCGGAACAATTTCCATCTCAGCAGTTCCTGTTACTGAAATTCTTTTTTGAACCGGCGTTCCTGTTTGCGCATAGATCGTAGTACATGCACAAATAAAAATGATAGATGCGATCAAATGTTTCATGGTGGTTATTCGGGGTTAATAGATTATATAAAAGTTGTTTGTCTGAAATCAGAATCTAAACGAATAAAAAAGGTTCAGCAGCATATTGCTGAACCTTCGTTTGAAATTTTATCAGGAATTAAAATGGCAAATCGCCGTCGTCTGCTTTTTCCATAAAATCATCTGCTGGTGGCGGGAAATTCGGCGGACCGTCATTGCCTGCACTTCCCTGTTTTGCAACTTTCCATGCACGCAATTCTGTATACCAGCGCTGGTTGTATTCTCTGCTTTCAACATCAAACGATACTTCAACAGCATCTCCCTGTTTGATGGCAAACTGATCTATTTTATCTCCCCAAATTGAAAAGCAAACTTTTTTAGGGTACTGACCAGTAGTTTCAAGAATATATTCCTGTTTTTTCCATGTTCCGTTTTTTCCCTGGCCGGATTGACCGGGAAGTAATGCGATGATTTTTCCGCTAATTTCCATCATTATAATTCTATATTAATACCATAAATATACGTAATTTAACGTTTGCATTAACTCATACTTAATGGATATTCTTATTCACACCTTGTCAGGAACCACTACTGCGGGCTTTATAGTAGCTTTTAGTAAATCCTCCATAAAAGATAAATTATTTCTGGTACTGCTTGGTGGATTTGCAGGTGCTTTTCCTGATATAGACGCGCTTAGTTTATGGGGCGGATTTGATCGCACCATTGGCAAATGGCTTCATTTATCTCATTCAGGATCTGATATCTATTTTGGTAAGTTCTGGTATTCACACCATGGCTTTTTCCATTCGCTTTTGGCAGCATTCCTTTTCGCGTTAATCTTTATTCTTATCCGGAAAAACTTTTTCAAAAGTTTAGCTCTCAAAGATTATATAAAGACTCCGCACACAAAAAATGTGTTTGCTGTATGCTTTTTTGCATACGTATCCCATTTGCTAGGCGATCTTCCAACGCCCGGTGCTGTTTGGGGTGGCGTGCGGTTATTCTTCCCCTTTAATGTGTACATAGGCGGCTATGGTACTACCTGGTGGTGGAATAATTACGATGTATTTTTAAGCCTGGCCATTTCTACGATCTTCTTTGTTTTATTAATCCTGCTCAATAAACGTTTTTATTCAACCGATTATTTAAAACTATCTGCAGGCTTATACATTTGCTGCGTTGGATTCTGCTTGTATTTTGTCACACACCGTTCAATCAGTTATGCATACACCGGCAATACGGTTCGATATGCATATTACGAACGGTCTTCTAAAATTGACCAGTACAAAAGATTAGGGAAAAACCTTTATTTCAGGATGGTCAGGCTTGATAATAAAATCCCTTTATACTTTTAAATTCCAATTTGCGTTTAGGCTTATATATCTTATAAAAATGCGTTATTTCTCTTTCATTTTATTATTGCTCCTCATAATCATTAATCCGGATTTTATTCGTGGTGAAGATGGAACATTAAACGGCAGTAAATCTGCTCCTATGCTTGTTCCGGCAGAAGATTCTACCTCTGTTGTTCCGCTGCAATCAACGTCTCATACAATAGCTGATACAACCGTCTCAACTATTGTGCAGGATACCGTTTTGCCTCCGTGTGATATTATTTTCTTCAAATCCGGTAAGCTTGAATATTGTAAGGTTATTGAAAATAGTCCGACAACCATTTCATATAAAATGTGCGACTATTCGGAAGGGGCAACCATTGTTGTAAACAAGAGTACGGTTCAGAAAATACGTTATGCCAATGGCAAGGAAGAAATTATAACTACTGAAGAACAACACACACAACCGCAAGCAAATACCTATGTTCAAAAACGTAAGGACCGCTTATCTAATTTGGCATTAATCTTTAGCTTGTGTGGACTTATACTGGGAATTTTTGCCGTAGCAGGTTTGGTTTTAGGAATAATAAGTCTTGCAAAAATCAGTCGTCGTAAAGACGAACTGAGAGGGAAAGGTACTGCCATATGGGCAATATGTATTTCTGCAGTAATTCTTATTATTTTATTTGCTTCCGTTTAAAAAAATAATAAAACGAGTGGCACGTATGCCACTCGTTTTAAATTTGCTTACATCTGCGCCACTTCATATACTTCAATCAACTCTCCCTTTGCTGTAAAATACGCGTCGTATATTTTTCCATCATTCACAAAATTTACAAAGTATCTTGACTGGTGTATATCACTCTTGCTCACGCTGAATTGAGTCATATGTGTATAGCCTTTTTCTTCAAGTGCTTTGTGAAATTCCTCTGTATGATTCTTCTTGTGACTTTGAATAGACAGACTTGCAGCCTGTGAGCCGAAAACAATAAACATCATTGAAACGGCAACAAATGCTGCGGTGATTTTTTTGATACTTCTTTGCGTTTTCATAATTCTCTTGCTTTAAATTATAACACTAAGTAATAAAAAGATGCTGTAGAGAATTGGTAGGAATGTTGAAGGAAATCTGGATTAACTAAGTGGCAACATTATCCGGCATCCTTTAATAATCTGCCAGCGTATCTTATCTTAGAAAAAGCATGTGAGTAAAATTTAAGGTCACATAAAGATCATTCATTAGAATCACTCTTTTTTTGGTATATTTTGATCTCAATGCCATAATTAAATTCGGTATAAATTTAATTTCTGATTATTGTTAACGGTTCAATTCACAAAAAAAATTCTTGCCATGGGTTTAAATATCCCGGACATATTCAAAAAGATGCTGATAATTTTTTTTATCATCACTTCATTTTCTGTCGGTGCACAGTCTGGAAAAATGAATTTCCGGTTTTTGTCCGCTAAAGATGGTTTCTATCCTGACAAGGTAAGACAGATTATTCAGGATGCGGATGGCGTCTTGTGGCTGGGAACAAATGAAGGTTTAATAACCTATGACGGAATCCGGTTCAAGGCTATTCAGGAGCAGCAACGCAAGTCCGTTCCCAAGGGGGCTGATATCATTTGTTTATTGGCAGAACCGAACGGAGATGTATGGATCGGGACAAATAAAGGATTAGGTCTATATTCTAAAAAGAATGATTCATTTACCCAGATCGCATTCCCTGATGTAAGAGATGTATATGTTGTCTCTGTCTGCAAAGACAAAATGGGGGCTGTTTGGGTTGGAACGGATGCGGGCATTTTTAAAATCAATGCGCAAAAGCAGGCGATCCCTTTTTTTAAAGTAAATCCTTTTAACGGAACGTTGCCATTTGTACGAATCGAAAATTCAGGCAATGCTGTTGTTGTTGTTACACACAACAACATTTACAGGTATGATCCGCAAACAGCAGTCTGTATTGATTCCGTGGCTTATATCCAACAAAAATTTTTATCTGATAATTATCACACCGCTGTGGAACTGGACGCGAACAATACTGTATGGGTCGGTAAGTACAACGGTGAGGTTTACACGTATGCATTGGATAAAAAAGAATTGCTTCATTTTGACATGAAGCAGATTACTAAAAATACTTCTGCAATCATCAATTATTTCGATGTACATGATCCGGCAAAGATATGGTTGGCGATTGATGAATCAGGCTTGTATTATTATGACGTACAAGGCCAAAGATTTGTTGCTGCTGTAACACATGAGAATGCTGAGCTTCCTACTTATAAAATCAACACTGTTTTTGTGGATCGTGAAGGCAGCACCTGGCTAGCGATGAGCAAGAATGGGCTGGCGCTGACAAATGATTACCTGAATACATTTGGAAAAATCATTCCGCCGGCGGATAAAAGTCAGATTGTGTCAGCTGTATTAAAAGATCATGAGGGAAACATCTGGATAGGCACTGATGGTTCAGGCATTTATGTTTACAATTCAGCCGGCATATTGCAAAAGCATTTTTATTACCAGGCGAACAAGCCTTCCAGCTTATCAAATGACGCGATCTTATGCATGTATCTTGATTCTGAAAAAAGAATCTGGGTAGGCTCTTTCAGAGGCGGGTTAAGTTTATATCAGCCGTTGACACAAACATTTAAACATTACCAGCAAGGCAGCAGTACTGGCCTGCTGAGAAATGATATCCGTTCCATTGCCGAAGATTCTGAAGGTAATTTATGGCTGGCAGTACATGGTAAAGGAGTTTCAAAATTTAATATTCAAACCGAAAAAGTCACCAATTATCCGTACCTGTCGAGCGCATGGACAACTAAAGTTTTAGTAGACCATGAAGGAACTGTATGGGCAAGTGCCAATAATGGCATGAGCAGATTGCGGAAAAATGATACGGCTTTCGTAGACATTAATACTGAGAAACAGTTAACCGAACTGCAGGATCATGACATCAATTGTCTGTTCGAGGATACACAAAAACGCCTGTGGGTTGGTACTGTAAGCGGACTATACATGATGGATACCAAAACAGACCGGCTTGTAGAAGCCCCTCATCTGCAGCAGCTGGGTATTGCTTCAATCAAATCCATTCTACAGGATAAGCGTGGTCTTTTTTATGTAAGTACCAACAGAGGTTTATACAAATACATTCCGGCCATTGGCGAGTGCGGCAGATATGGTATTGAAGATGGCCTGCCCGGTGAAGATTTTGTGATTAATTCAAGCCTGGCGACAGACGCACTGTTATACTTTGGAACCAGCAAAGGGTTGTGCTGGTTCAACCCGAAAGACGTCGATATTGAATCCATTGAGGTAAAGCCCATTATTACTGAGTTGGTTGTTAATGATATTCACTACGATGCAGCCTTTCCTCTGACTGATGGAAATATAGAACTGAATTATCAGCAAAATCATCTGCTCTTACAGATTGCAAGTCCAACCTATAAATGGGGTGATGAAAAATTTGATGTTGAATTCATGTTGGAAGGTCTCGATAAAACCTGGCAGAAATTAGGTAAAAACAAAAGTGTCAACTATCCTGCTATTCCTCCGGGTACCTATACATTCAAATCGCGCTTACGCATAAGTGGTTCAAACATCATCGGGCCTGAATACAGTTTTCGGGTATCCATTCATCCCCCTTTCTGGGAAACCCTGTGGTTTAAGATATTGCTTCTCTTGATCGTAATTTTTGCTGTGTATGCCTACAACAGAATAAAGACGTTGCGTATTCAAAAACAAAATGTTTTGCTGGAAGAAAAGATCAACGAGCGTACGCACGAACTGACAATACAGAAAGAATTGCTTGAAAAACAACACCGGCAACTCGAAATGGCGAATGCGACAAAAGATAAACTGTTCGCTGTTATCGCTCATGATCTGAGAAGCCCCTTTACAAGTATCTCTAGCTTAGCGCAGCTATTGTACCATTCGGATTCCGATCAAACAGAAGCAGACAAAAAAACCATGACTGGGTATATTCTAAAGGCTTCTAAAAATGCGCTGAATGTTGTTGAGAATCTCCTCGATTGGGCACGCACGCAACGAGGCAGAATTCAATTCAATCCCATAGACGTTGATCTGATTCAAAGCATCTCCCATGTGATTCAAGGGTTCGAATTTCAATTGATTGATAAAAAAATACAATTGAATTTTTATTCGCCAACAGCTATTACTGCTGTTGTCGACAAAGATATGTTTGAAGCAATTCTTCGTAACCTCATTGCTAATGCAATTAAATTCACACCAAGCGAAGGAAATATTATTATTACCCTTCTACCAACAGAAAAAAGTTTTGACATCCGTATACAGGATTCCGGTGTAGGGATGGATGCAGAAACTTTAAAAAAAATCAGTACTGGAACATTTCATAAATCTACATCCGGAACTTCAGGTGAAAAAGGTACAGGCCTCGGTTTGGAACTTGTGCAGGAATTTCTTGCTTACCACGAAGCAACATATGAATTTCTTTCAGAAGGCAACCAGGGAACAATTGTTCAGCTGCATTTCATCTCTCCTTGTAGCATCCAACTTGATCGTACAACAAATAAGGTGTATGGAAAAACCGGACCAGAGGAATTGTATAATAAAGAAAATGTTCAGCAGCCGGTTTTTGAAGACAGACTGGATGCAATAAAGGGCAAAACCATTTTAGTGGTAGACGATCAGGAAGACATCCGCAAATCAATTGTTTATAGCTTGCGCAATTACTTTGTGATATTAGAAGCCGAAAACGGAATCCGCGCACTGGAAATAGCCCGTAGCGAAATGCCCGATATGATTCTTTCAGATGTTATCATGCCTGATATGAATGGGCTGGAGTTAAGTCGGCAGTTAAAAAATTCGGTACAGACCAGCCATATTCCAATCATATTACTGACCTCACAGAAAGAAGAAGCCAGTATCATCAGCGGCCTTAATACAGGTATAGAAGATTATCTTTTAAAACCTTTCCACCCCCAGATTCTGTTGTTAAAGATTGGCAACCTGCTTCAAAACAGAGAATCCCTTAAAATAAAACTAAGCCTGGACGAAGCTTATTTATTAAAGCCCATATCCGAAAATTCGCTCGATAAGATCTGGCTCACGAAAGTCCATGACCTGGTTGAAGAACACTTATCCAATGAAGATTTTAATGTGGAGCAATTAAGCAAAGAAATGAGCATGCACCGCAGTAATTTTTCAAAAAAACTAACTGCTTTAACCGGCTATACTCCAACAGATTTGATCCGGATGCAACGCATGAAACGCGCCGCCAAACTAATCCTTGCCAGTGGCAAAAACATCTCTGAAATTGCCTTTGAAGTAGGCTTTTCAGACCCTAAGTATTTCAGCAAATCTTTTAAGGCGCATTTCGGTGTTTCCCCCAGCGAATATGGTAAAACACAGGATTAATAGGTGGTATTGACTTAATATACTGTCCTATTATTCCGGATTTTATATTTTTTACTTTCTGAAATCAAAGTCAACCTGATACCAAGGCTGTTGTTAAATATCTATTTTTCAATCTGTTCACAGGAATACTTCCAATCAGCCACCATTTCATGACTTAGCCGCCAATCAGCAATGGTATTTTTATAACATAGAATTGATTTATTCTACGAGTGCCTACCATTCAATTAAAACACATATGAATATGAAACATCTATGCGACCGATACCATAAGAATGCCTTCTCAATTCCATGTATAAAAACCACAAAGCTGAAAAGCTTTTTCCTTGGATTGATTGTGCTTTTTCTTTCAGGTATTCCACTGCACAAAGTACAGGCCCAATCCAAATTGCGTATGCCTGATGGCCAGGAGGTTTTTTTAAGCGGAATGAACGTTGCATGGCAGGACTTTGCCAACGACGTAGGCGATACACCCATCAACGAAGCTGCCTGGGCAAAAATATTAGATGATGTAAAAGGTGCCGGCGGAAATACGATCCGCTGGTGGTTATATACCAATGCATCACGTGCACCAAAGTTTAACAACGGATATGTTTCCGCTCTTGGAACACAATCGGTTAATAACATTAAAAAAGTATTGGACCTTGCACAGCAACGCGACATGCTTGTTGTATTGTGTCTGTTCTCTTTTGATTTACTTCAAACCGGGCAGTATATGGTGAACGGAGATAACAACGTACGCATGCTTACCACAGATGCAGGTATTAAAGCCTGTATCGACAATTGCATTGTGCCAACCGTTACGAAGATTGGGCAGCACCCCTCTATCGCCTGCTGGGAGATCTTTAACGAACCGGAAGGCATGCTAACCAATGAAGGATGGACCGACAGAAGAATCGGATGGTATGACATCCAGCGCTTTGTGAACAGAGCGGCAGGTGCTATCCATCGTGCTGTACCAAATGTATATGTATCGAATGGTGCAAAACATATGCATTCACTAACCAATAAGCTGGGACAAAAAAATTATTATTCTGATACCGAATTAAAAAATGCCGGTGGTGATGCAGATGGTTATCTGGATTTCTATATGGTACACTATTACGACAATGAAGGTGCGCCAGGAACACAACACTCTCCTTTCCATAACAATTACAGCTATTGGGGCTCTGACAAACCTATGATTGTAGCAGAGTTTGGAGCAAAAGGTTATAGCAATAATTTTACTATGTCTTCACAGGAATGTTACAGGCAAGTATATCTGCGGGGATACGTGGGTGCTTTAAGCTGGACCTACACAAATCACGATGGCTTTGGCGGTCTTCCGGATGCTACTCCGGGTTTGAACTATCTGAAAACAAATTATCCGTCAAGCCTTGTTTATTCTGCACAGCCTACGCCAGACTTCGGAACCAACATTGCCTTGAATAAAAAGGTTGTTGTGTCAACCGTTGAAGCCGGTTCGGGCAATGTAGCATCAAACATTACCGATGCAAGTAACACAACGCGCTGGTCGAGTGAATACACCAACAATCAATACGTAGTGATCGATCTGGGTGCAGTATATGCTGTGAAAAATATCGTATTGAATTGGGAAGCAGCATATGGTAAATCCTATCAGATTCAGGTTTCGACGGACAGCACCAACTGGACAACCGTATTTCAAACGACAACAGGCAATGGTGCAAAAGATATTTTAACAAATCTTACAGGAACAGGTCGCTATGTACGTATGCTTATGACTGAGCGTGGTACACAATGGGGTTATTCTTTGTATGCATTTGAAGTATACGGAGATCCAAGCTGCAGTGCAAGCATTACCGCAAACGGACCAACAACTTTCTGTCAAGGCGGATCCGTAACACTGACTGCAAGCACTGGTTCTTCTTACAAATGGATGAATGGAACAGCAACTGTAGGAACTGCAGCAACATACAATGCCACTGCAGCTGGTTCGTATACCGTGGAAGTAACCAATGCGAACGGCTGCAAAGCAACATCCACTGCAACAAGCGTGACTGTAAACGCTGCACC
>JAGKWN010000178.1 GCA_021151805.1 Cytophagaceae bacterium
GCAATAATCTATTAATCATGAACGTACAAAACACTAATGACTAATTAGTTATTAATGTTTCACAAAAAAAAATATTTTTCTGAATAAGATTTTACATACTTTTATGAAGTGCCTGTTGGTGTAGAATGAAAATGAAATACAATCATTCTGTTTTTATAAAGAGATAATAGAAAATGCCGTTAATACGAAGTAGCCATCGTATAGCAGCAATATTATAAAATAGCATGATCTGCAACACACCTTTTTGATAGAAAAAACAATCATGCAAAATTTACAGACATGTATGTTGTATTTTCCGAAAACGTTCTTATATTTGCACTCCCTTAGAGGAAAAAGCCTCCTTAGCTCAGCTGGTAGAGCAACTGACTTGTAATCAGTAGGTCGTTGGTTCGATTCCGACAGGAGGCTCAAAATGGTAAATACAGCAATGTGTTTACCATTTTTTATTTATACCCCGCCAGCATTATTACTTCACCCGAAGTTCAGCCGTACTTGATCCGTAGTTCACCCGTAGTTCACCCGTAGTTATACCTAAGAAATGCCCGGGCAAACGTATGCAAATGCCTTGTCAGAGTCAGTTTCATTCTATGCTTAAGCTACTAAATACCTGAGGATCTCTGATGTTCAGATAGCATTCCTGGTTTCCATGAAGCTATCCGGATTATTCCGCAAACACGATCTGAAGATGACAGGCATAGCAACCTATCCGACAATTTTCTACCTTGTGTTCAGAAAATATGAATGGTACAAAAATGAACTTGTTAAAATCTATTGTTTTTGTAAGTTATATAAACGAAGAAACTTTGGGAGCAACATTCGGTACAAGAAGCAATATTGAAAAATTTGTAGCTGGCTGGTCAGGGTTATATTATTTTATGTTAATTCATTTCCTCCTCTTCATTCTGAAAATGAATGCTTTTTTTCATTTAACACATTCAAAGATCTTCCTTATAACAATTGCATTAATAGCAGTAATCATACCTTTGTTTGTTATTATTTTCTTATGCAATTACAACTGGACAGGAAAGTATTATAAAGAAATCGGACAAATGAACATGTCAAAAAAAAGAATGTGGACCCTGGCTATAATCTTCATGCTATTTCCAATACTGTATTTTTACGTAACACTCTTCCTGTTAAAAATCCCCTGCACATTCCTGATATTTTCCATGATGAAATATGCCAATGATGAATCTAGTAACTAGAACCTAGCGACTAACACCTAACACTTCCAGCAGCTGCTCCTTCCCGATCGTCTCGGCACATTTAAAATGTCCTTCCGGACAAGCCTTGTAGCCATGCAAGCCGCAGGGTCTGCAGCTAAGTTTCACCGTTGTTTCTACGTTGAATGATTGGACGGATAGCGGACCGAAACCAAAGGCCGGCACCGTTGAACAAAAGATCGCTGCCACCGGCGCATTCATCGATGAAGCAATGTGCATCGGTGCTGAATCATTAACATAATTCATCGCCGCTTTTTCCATCAAAGCGGCTGATTCTAAAAAAGATAATTTACCGGCCAGTACACTTATGTTCTTGATGTTTGTTGTCTGTGCTTTGATACGTTCACAACTTTCTGCATCGCCCGGTGCTCCTAACAAATACACCTGATAGTCTGCAGGAACTTCATTCAGGAATTCGATCCACTTATGTTCCGGGTATTGTTTGGTAAACCATACCGAATTGGGAGCAGCGCAAATAAACGGCTGCGTTGTATAGGCTTCTACTTTTGCGTAGTGTGCTGCTGTAGGGTATAATTTGGGCTGGCGTTTTAAATCAGATGCAAACCAGGAAACCAGGTTATTGTTGCGGTCTACTTCATGCAGGCCCTTGTCGAGCTCATGGCTGACTTTCTTCGTAAATAAAAAGGAGAATGGATTCTTATCATAACCTACCGTTACCTTCGCGCCGGAGAAAGCCGTTAGCAAGCCTGTGGCACCAAAGCGTTGCAGGTTAATCACCAGGTCGTATTTTTCAGCGCGGATCTTTGAAAGCTGTGCCAGCAGGTTCTTATACTTGCCTTGCTTTTTATCCCAGATCAGCACCTCTTTCAAAAAAGGATGTTGTTGGAATAAAGATTCATTTCCTTTCCGCACCAATACATCAATCTGTGCATTGGGAACAGACGCATGAATGGATTCCAGTAAAGCTGTTGCAAGAATAGCATCGCCGATAAATGCAGTCTGAATAACTAAGATCTTACTGAATTGATTTTTCCCTTTTTCCATATGCGTAACAATATGTAAAGGTATTTAAAAATGAGACTGTAAAAAAGTACGGTAAAAGACTATCTAAAAAAATAAAAACGTAAAAGATAAATACGGAAGACTTTTATTCAATGATAAACAAAAGCAAAAAGCTAATCAAATCCTCCTTAATCGCCTCCAATGGCCTCATTTCAAATTGCGTTAAGAAATTATGGTTTATGGAGCTTTTTAAACGCTGCAACAAGTCCTTTTTCAGGACGGTTTTGCAGCGTTAGCTCCATAAACCATAATTTTAGCTTATTTGAAATCAGCCTTGATCTTTTGGTTCTTTTGCATCAAGGCAAAAAGAACAATATAAAAAGAAAGCCATTTAAGAACTAAGTACAAAAGACTGTTTCTTCCATTAATAAAGATCACTCACTATTAGACATGAAAATATACATATATCCTGAGGCCTTGCTTACTTAATCGTTTGATATTAATTCGGTTACCTTTAGATAAAGACCGCTGTGTACTTTTACATTGTCAATCGGTGTAAGCGTTAGCAGATTTTTAGAGTAGTAACGCGAAATGTATAATTGCTTAGCCTGTGTTTTAACTATTTTTTACATAAAAACGCCAACCTTGTTGAATCGGGTTGGCGTACAATTTTAATACCTAATCAACCACAATATTATACCCCGCCAATAACCGAAAAAGATCCTGCGATTGGAAGCGCGCCTTCTTAATATTGTTGGCTTCCGGGTGAATGAGAAATCCGGTATTGGTTCTGAAATCCACGCCACTCAGGTTGGTTGTATTAAATAAGGCATCCACCAGATTGCATTCAGTTAATTTACATTTTGAAAGATCTGCCTGTGTAAAGTTCACACCTTCCATGTTGCATTGAGTGAATGTACTTTTATATAATTTCTTTTTATCGAATGAAGCAAAGGATAAATTACTTTGCTGTACGTGAATTTCAAATCCGAAATCGCGGGTTTGCGAAAAAGAAACACCCAGCATTTTACATTCCGTAAATGTACAATCCTTCAGCGAAGAACCATCCAGAGCGGCATTGCTGAGATTGCAGTTTTCAAACAAACACTCTATAAAATCAATACCATTCAGCCGTGCATTAGTAAAATCACAATTCAGAAAATGAATACCATCGTATTCGGTTTCATCCATACGCAGGTTTGAAAAGTCTTTTGATTGAATGACGGTTAATTTACTGCCCATAAAGAATTAATGATATGATTATTCAAATATAAATGTAATTATTCAAACATGTTTTTTTTGAACACAACTCTTTATGAAAATCCACGTTATAAGATAAAATAAATTGCTTGAGGATCTATCCTTTATATATATAACTTAATTACCTGTAGTTATATCCATAATTTGACTTACCTTCAAAAACGGGAATTGGCGCGTTGTCTCTACTCTGAACAATTTTAACCTTAAATTAGTAGAGTATGATGATTTTCGCATTCCTTATCATTCATTGGTATATTTCTTTATTTTTCCAATCGGTCTTTCACCACCGTTATGCTGCTCATGGTATTTTCACCATGTCCAGAGTATGGGAAAAAGTTTTTTACATTGGTTGTTTTATTTCCCAAGGTTCTTCATATATCAGCGCAAATGCCTACGGTAAAATGCATCGTTTGCACCATGCGCATACAGATACACCGCAGGATCCGCACTCTCCTCAAAACTCATCCAACATGCTTTTGATGATGTGGGAAACCCGCAATAATTACACGGATGTATATACAGGAAAAACAGTCGTAAAAGAGTGTTTTACGAAGAACTTACCCGACTGGCCACAGTTTGAAAAATACGCACATACATTTTATGCGCGTTTTATGTGGATATTCATTTACATTATGATTTATATACAATTGGCAACCCAATGGTGGATGTTTTTATTTCTTCCCGTTACAATACTGATGGGATCATTCCAGGGTGCAGCAGTAAACTGGTGGGCACACCGTTTTGGCTATGTAAATTGTAAAATGAATAATACATCTAAAAATATACTACCAATCGATCTGGTATTCTGGGGAGAATCATTTCATAATAATCATCATGCGAATCCACAAAACCCCAACAATTCAATAAAATGGTTTGAATTAGATTCAGGATATCAAATGATGCGCTTTTTAAATAAGATCAGAGTGATCAGGCTAAAACCCTTCCCTTCCCTCAATTGAGCAATCCAAATCACAAAAACAACTTCCAATCTGATAATCCTTTGAAATTTGTTATTTGGGATTTGTAGTTTGTTATTTGGGATTTGTAGTTTTTAATCAGAACTTGCAGGCTCAAATTAATAATCGTAACAATGGCATTCACAACAGAAAAAGACCAGGTTAGCTACAGCCTGGGTGTAAATATTGCAACAAGTCTTAAAAACCAGGGTTTTGATGATTTGAATTTAGAAGCATTAACAGTTGCTTTAAACGATGTATTCGGCAACCAGACATTACAGATTGATGAAGCAAAAGGTGGCCAGATTCTGAACGCTTATTTCCAGGGCATGCAGCAGCGCAAGCAGGCAAAAAATATTGAAGAAGGTGCGGCATTCCTTAAGGCAAACGCTGCCAAGGCAGATGTAATAACACTTCCAAGCGGTCTGCAATACAAAATCCTGGTGGAAGGCAACGGCCCTAAACCAAAAGCTACAGATAAAGTAACTACACATTATCATGGTACATTGATCAACGGTACTGTATTCGATAGCTCGGTAGAGCGCGGACAGCCGGCTACTTTTCCGGTAAACGGTGTGATTGCAGGCTGGATCGAAGCATTGCAATTGATGCCTACAGGCTCTAAATGGCAGTTGTATGTACCTTCAGATCTTGCTTATGGTGCACGTGGCGCTTCTGAATTGATCGGGCCACACACAACCTTGATTTTTGATGTGGAATTGATTTCTATCAATT
>JAGKWN010000179.1 GCA_021151805.1 Cytophagaceae bacterium
CAATCAATATTTATTTTTTCAAGATTCAAAAAATCATTAAGTGATTTTATAGCAATATCAGAAAGTTCCCGATTCGTTTTAAGTTGATTAAATCCAACATGAAGTCTGATTGTACAACGAAGGAAGTCCGAAAATATTTCTGCTTCTAAGGTAGTTTCATTTACCCATTTTGCTATGTTAAGAAATTCTTGTTTGGTCATAGAATGAACATTTTCTTTTTTTTCATAAAACGCATTCTTGTCGGCATTAACCTTTAATAATAAATCAGTTTATAATCTCCCCTTTGTTATTCGCAAGCCGCTCCCGCCATGTTTGTATCTCTTCCGGTGTCTGCCGTACCCAGTCCGTTATTTCCCCGACAATTTTCAATGGTGCCTGGCTACGATACGAACGTGTGGGATTACCGGGAAATTTTTTATCCGTAACATTGGGGTCGTTTTCAAAAGCACCCGTCGGTTCTACCAGGTATACACGTTGATCTCCGTTGCCCTGGGCAAGAGCCGCAGCAAGCCCGGCACCATTTACCAATGCTGTAAAATAAATGTGGTTCATAATGATTTCGGGCTTGTAATTGGATTGAAAACCTGCAGTAAGCAAATCACCAACCTTCAGATCTGCGCGTGTTCCGTGATAAAACGGTCCATGATCTAAAACATCGGTTTGGTCAGATGCATTCATTTTATTTTCCATGTAATGATTCATTTACTATTAATGAGTGTAATATATGTATTGATGTGATATGCATCTTTACCACTAATCGAATCTTTAAAAACTGATAGAACTTTTGTATATTTTTTATTTATTTGATCACTGTAAAAAATACAGACTTCTTTTGAAATACTATCGCTATCAAAATCGGCTAATGTATCGTCCAGAGAATATTTATATTCCCCACCGCTATAATGCTCAAATTCAGTATTGCCAAAATCATAATACTTTTCATTTACAATTCTGTTCTTATGGTCATATTTATAATCAATTCTGAATTTCACTCCATAAGGTTTTGCACCGTATTCGCTTACAACATTTTTTGCAGAATCAAACTTTTCTATACTCAAATACAAGTCTTCGCCTGGGATATAGCCGGTTGTTACTCTTCTAACAATCCGTCCGTGATTGTCTTTCGTTTCTTCAAGCACTTCCCTTTCTTTTGGAGAACTGCTGTCTGAAACGCTACAGCTGCTTATACATACGAATAACGCTATGATATAATATTTCATAAATGATGATATTATTGCTCCCTAGCCAATATTTTCTTATTTTATTCTATTTCTCCACCGTATAATTCAAAGCCGTTACACCACTTGTAAATTGTTTTGTATCTACCAGGTTCAGTTTTATTTTATCTTTAATATCTGTAAACAGCGGAATACCTTGCCCTAAAACAATAGGATTGACAAACAACCAGTAACCGTCAATCAGCCCCTGCTGGATCAACGCATGTGTTGCAGTCGGACTGCCGAAAAGCAGGATCTCTTTGCTGCCACCGGATTGTTTAATGGTATTAAGCCTCTCCGCAAGGTTATCGCTGATGATTGTGGTGTTAGGAAGATCTTTCCCTTGCATTGATTTTGACACAACAATCTTGTGTACATCTTTATACCACTTTGAATGTTCGATGTCATGTTTGGATGCACCCGGTTGGTCTGCTGCTGTTGGCCAGTAGCTTTCCATCATGTCGTATGTTACACGACCATATAAAGCGGTATCACCTTCGCTGATGCGCTTGCCGACATGATCAAAGATTTCCTGGTCAACCTTGATCCAGTTCATCTCACCGCTGGGACCAGCAACAAAGCCGTCAAGGGATATATGCATGAATGAAATTATTTTTCTCATAGAGTTAATATTTTGTTATTTATTTTTTTGATCAAGCATCATTTTTTCAACAATTTCAATTTCGTTTTTCAGAAATTCAAAAAAGGTTGAATAATTCGCATGTATCTCTCCATTAGTCCTAATTACTAAAAAATTTTCTCCATCTGTAAAGTAGCCAATATTCTCATTGAAGGAATAAGTTCTTCCTCCGATATAAAGTAAACTTTCATCTACATTATATCCATGTATCCAAAAAGTATTTGCATCTCCCAAATCAAGCTGTTGCAATACTGCTCTATTTAACAATCCAGTTGTATAAATTGATGATGGTAAACCAAAAAGCTTCATGTCATATATAAAGCAACCATTCATATTTTGTAATACTTCTTTATATGATGAAGGTATTATTTTACCAGTTCTTGCTTCAAATTCACTTAACCACGTCATTTTAGCTGGTGGGAATAAAAGAATTCCGAAGTTTAAAGGAGCAACCCAAGGTCTGTAAAATATTTGTGCGGCACCATCTTCCCTAATTTTGCTTTTACTATCAAAACACTTTTCTGCTTGCAATTTGATAACAATCCATTCAGGTGAAAGCTTCTCAAAAAATTGCTTTAAATCAGATGTCATAGTTGAAATTATTTACTCTTTATCCAAAATATGCTGGCTTTTCAAACTTATTCTTTATTACCTATAGCATTAAAGAATCCAAAATGTCCTGAATCAGGACTATCATTTGCCTGTCCGAAAATCATGGAATACTGGTTCTTTTTAATAGCAGGAAACCTGCTTTTAGTAAGGTTAGAGAAAGGATAATTATCGATTCTTATCTGGATGGCATTGCCGGATCTGAGGAAAATACTTTTCCCCTCAACTTCAGCTGCGTAAAAATCCATGTAACAGCTATACTCCCATCCATATCTTACTTCAAAATAATCCAGCTCTTTCTCCAGAGCAGGAAGCTTAATCTGGCCGTTATTTCCATAAATAACAAGCGTATCTCTTTCTCCTTTGAACCTGAATTTCACAACAGTTTCTTTCGCAATAGCTGCCTGTAACGTATCATCAACGTAAATAGTGATATTAATTGCCTGCTGGCAATATCCTGCATATGCGAGCATCATAAATAAAAAAGTAAGTGGTATTGATTTTTTCATTGATAAAATAAAATATATTCCCTGCTGTATTTTATCATAAGTATACAAAAAACCTCGTGTTTTATATCGGTTTCTTTCAAAAAAAGAGTAATCAACGAAGGACCCTACGCTTTCCCCAGGGGGAGACCAGGGGGAGACCACAGGGAGCCTAACCGGGAGGCCGGAATTTCGGTTAAAAAACAGGTAGCGGGTAAGGTGCAGGAGGCGTATGCAATACACCTCCTGCAATACAATGATGGTGATGCGGCGTATGCAATACGAACCTACTTTGTATGATATAAAATTTCGGGTTCAGGGTTATGCATCTGTATGAGGTTTGTCGTATCGCCCAGCACTTCATCTACCAGGCCGTATTCCTTTGCTTCCAGCGCATTCAGATAACGGTCGCGGAGGAAGAATTCCTCAATTTCTTTCCAGCTGTGGCCGGTATTTTTACCGATGATGTGAAACAACTGGCTCTGAATCCGCTCCTGCTCTCTGGTAGCGATACGCACATCTTCTGTATAACCTTTGGATCCGCTGCTGGTAGGATGCATGTGCACGGTTGCATGCGACAAAGCGTAGCGTTTTCCCTTCTCCCCGCAGGTTAATAAGGCGGTGGCCATACTGCCGGAAAAACCTACACAAACCGTTGATACAGGAGCGGAGATCATTCTCATGGCATCATAGATTGCCAGCCCGGCATACACGCTGCCGCCCGGACTTTGTATATACATATCAATCTGTCTGCCGGCATCCTGACTGTTTAGATAAAGCAATTGCGCTACGATCAGGTTCGCAACCTGGTCATCAATAGCTGTGCCCAGAAAAATAATACGTTCTTTGAGCAGCAGACTGTAAATATCATAGGATCTTTCGCCACGGCTAGTCTGGTCGATCACCATGGGAATTACATTGGCACTTGGTATCATATATTACAGGGAGAAGATGTTAAGAATTCTTTTTCTGAAACTGTTGTGCTGCGGCTCGGTCATGAGCCGCGCATGTATTTTATCCAGTTCATTCCTGAACTGCATGCGGCCATAGGCACGTACTACTTCGTAGGTGTGCTGCTGCCAACGTGTCTGTTCATTGAGGTCTGTATCTATTATCAGTCGGGCATCATACACCAGCCTGTCTTCAGGAGTTAACTGACCTTTCAGGTACTGTTCTGTTTCCTGTATGTTATTCAAGGAAGTCCTCATACTGCTGTGCGTTTGATTTTACCAGGTCTCTTACTTTTTCAAGGCATTTGAATTTCTGCACCGTGGCAGAGCGCACCCCGGAATAGCCGAAACGTTTGGCAATCTGCTCTGCGTTCTGATTTTCGTAATAAAACGCCTGCAGCAAGTCCATACACTTCTGCCCCGTTTGTTGCAGGAACAATAACAGTCTGGAAGACACGACCGGCTTACTTTGATCAGTCATAGTCAATGCTTGCTCAGGAAGCTCCGTGTAACGCTGCTTCTCCTGATGCTTTTTATTCCATAAATGTTTGGCAATTCCGAATACATAGGCTTTCTGATCAGCAATAGCATCCGCTGCCAGATCCTTTTCATGGTAGATGATCAGGGCATCATGAAAGATGTCTTTAGCTTCCTCCAGAGAGCCGCCTCTCCTGCTGATGTATTTACAGAGCGGAGGAAAAACCGACTGGTATAATGTTATAAGCAGGGCTTCTTTCTCCTGCGTGTTACAGGTAGCAACGAGTTCTGTCATAAGATTGCTTTTTTGTAGTTAAGTGCCGCAGGTAAGACAAGTATCACCTGCATAAGGTAGTTTTTTTAATGGGCTTGTGCAACCCAACACCGTGGTCTGTGTGCCACAGACCACCATTGCTATTTCAGGTGTTCCTATTTTGTCTGACGCAGCTGTTCGGGATTTGTAATCCAATGTCGTTTAGTTAAGGAGATACTCTCTCAAAATCCACCGGACTCATTTCAAATGGCGTTAAGAAATTTTGGTTCATGAAGCTTTTTGAACGCTACAACTAGTCCCTTTTTTCCGGGACGGTTTTGCAGCGTTCGCGGAATGAACCAAAATTTTAGCCTATTTGAAATAAACCTTGATCTTTGGTTCTTTTGTATTAAGACAAAAGAACAATGAAGAAAAAAGAATGAACAATATAGTTAAGAAAGGAAGACTGTTTTATAAGCTGATAGAGATTTGTAT
>JAGKWN010000045.1 GCA_021151805.1 Cytophagaceae bacterium
CATATAGATGAAATAAAATTATGGGATTCCAATACCATATTAATTGCTGCAATCATTCTATTCTTTACATCAAGCCTATCACTAACATCAACAAATTTTATGACTGTTGCTGCTGGTTATTTTTACGGCTGGAAAGCATACCCTGCTTTATTACTTATGTTTTTAGCAGGTTCCCTTCTGGGCTACGTTATTGCGCAGGCATTTAACAGAGGCGCTGTTTTAGAATGGATCAAACAGAATAAAAAAGCAAGTGTTTATGTTGACCGTCTTAAAGCAGAAGAAGGATATATGGTGTTCATCATGAGAATTGCGCCCTTTATTGTTTTTAACATCACCAATATTGTTTGTGCATTTATCTCCATGCCTCTGAAAAAATACTTTTTGTTTGGTGCTGCCGGGATTATTATTCGATTAATCGTTGCCATTTATGTAGGAACACAAATTCAATCTTTTGAAAACTTGTACGATGATCCTAATTATTATATCCAAAACCTAATTTTCATCGGCATATCCGGTTTTGCCATTTACAGATTATACAATAAAATCATGAAAGATAAGCCTGAACAGGAAATTTTATGATTTTCAATCCATTAAATCATTAAATTTAAACCCGAGATTATCAATAACTACAATCTTTCTTATGAAAAAACTTTTACTTCTTCTCTCTGTTCTTATAACAAGCACCTATACTGTTTTCGGACAAGCAGAAGGTAGCGTAGTTTCCGCTTCGGCCAGAGCCGGTGTAGCTACCACTTTTGTAACAGACTACCAAAGCATTGGTATCAACCCGGGAAACCTGGGGTTACGTTCCAAATATGAAACCAAGCATGTTACATTTGGCTTCATGGAAATGAACGCATCCGCATTTGCTAAAGGTGTTACGACACAGCAGATGAAAGATTACATCTTCAATGGAAGTTCATTGTCTTATCAGGATCAGCTACATGCTGCCAGCATTTTTGCTTCCAACAACATGTCTGTAAACATTGACGCTATGATTCTTGGTCTTGCAATTCAGTCTGATAAACTAGGCGGACTTGCATTCAGTATCAATGAATCTGTGAGAGGTAACGGAAACCTTTCTCAGAACTTTACAAACTTTGTTTTCTCAGGTGGTACTTCTACGCAATATTTTGACAGTTTACAATTGAATAACGGTGCACACGTAGTAAATGATCCGAATAACTACAACATCTACAACAGTGTGGGTATTGACTCTGCTATATCAACCAATGGTGTTTCACTGAGTACTGTATTTAGCGGTACAAACCTGAAAGCACATTATTACAGAACTTACAACGTTGCTTACGGAAGAGAAATTTTCAGAAACGAAGTTTATAATGTGAGCGCAGGTGTTGGTCTGAAATATGTAATGGGTTATTACTATATGGATGTGCAGACAGATGCCAATGGAAGAGTACAGGGAGATGTTGTAAACAACTCTATTTTCGAATCTTTATCAAGTGCATTGAACGTACCAAGTTTCAGCAATGGCGGAAATATACTTCAACCACAAGGACAAGGTTTTGGCTTTGATCTGGGAGCCACAACTGAAATTTATGACAAATTGAAAATCGGTGTTTCTGTAGTGAATATCGGAGGTGTTAAGTATACCAAAGGCACATACAAAGTAATTGATGAGCCTATTCATAAAATCGATTATGATGCCTCTACAGCCGATGCGTTGAAGCAAACAATTTTCTGGAAAGAAGGGTCTTCATTTACTGTAAAACTTCCTACTATGCTTCGTATGGGTGCCAGCTTAGCCTTGTTTGAAAAAAGAGTTGAAGTAGGTGGAGACATTATTGTTCCATTAAATAAGACTGCCGGTAATATTAATACTGCTATCATGGCAATTGGTGGCGATGCATACTTAAAACGTTGGTTTAAAGTTTCAACGGGTGCATCCATCGGAGGGAATTATGCCAACAAAATCGACAACTATTCTACGCACGTATGTATCCCGTTAGGGTTTACGTTCATTGCAGGTGAAAATGGTGGCTGGGAAGCAGGTATATCAACAAAAGATATCATCAGCTTAGTTTCTCCAAACGGAAAAAGTCCACTGTATTCTGTAGGTCTGTGCGTATTCAGATTCAGAGTGTAAGCTGAGTTACCAGATGCTAGTTGCTAGTAACCAGACGAAATAAAAATCATTTACTATAAAATAAAGAATCCCAATAGCTCTGCTATTGGGATTCTTTATTTTTATGCTTTCAGCATTAAGCTTACATTACATCCAGATCCGGATCAATTTCATCTCTCCATGCCAATATACCTCCTTCAAGGTTGTATAGATTCTCAAATCCGAAGTTCCCTTCCAGAAACATAATCGCATTCGCGCTTCTCTTTCCGCTTCTGCAGTGAATGATCACTTGTTTATCTTTAGAAATCTTATCGACATTTTGCGGAATTGTACTTAATGGAATTAACTCCCCTCCTATCTGTGCAGATTCAAATTCAGCCGGCTCACGCACATCGATCAATTGTATATCAGCACCAGCGTCTCTTAATGCTTTCAGTTCACTTACACTTATTTCTTTCATAACCGAATATTGATTTTACCTTTGGGACAATTTACCTATTTCTTTATGTATTTTAAATGAAGACTACATTATTTTATTTAGAGTCTTCATTCATGGTTTTCGTTATCTCATTCATTTTTTGAACTTTATATTCAAAATCACCTTTCAGTTTATTTCGAATCTGATTGAGTTGCTGCAGGATCTCATCAATGCCCATTGGCAGTACATCTTCCAGCAATTCACGCATACGTTTTGCAAACGTAGGTGATTTGCCATTGGTTGAAATGGCTATCTTCAGATCTCCCTTTTGTACAACAGAACTCAAATAGAAGTCGCAAAGTTCCGGCGTATCAGCTACGTTCACCAGAATCCTTTTTTGTTTTGCATCTGCCTGTACCCGGGCATTCAACTCCTGTATGCAGGTAGCTGCAATAATCAGATCTGCCCCATCAATATCTGTTGATTCATATGCTTTGTAAGATAACTTCAAGCCCGCATGTACTTCTGCCCATGCAACAATATCTTTACTGATCTCTGGCGCAATTACATGAACCGAGGCACGTGGACTGTTCTTCAAAAGAGCACCTACTTTTTCTGTACCAACTGCCCCCCCGCCAATAACAAGGACTTGCAGCTTATCCATTCTAAAAAAAACAGGAAAGAGTTCATTCCCTTTCCCGTTTTCAATATTATTATCTGTTTGATTTTTAACTTCCATACAGCCGCTCAATGGTCTTGTTTAGGAACCGTTATCTTATGTACTTCTTCTTTTACAAACTCGGGGTGCAATCTTACTACTTCACCAAACACGATAACTGCCGGGGAAGAAATACCTGTTTCTTTTACAACATCAACAATTGTTTCAACTGTTCCGGATACAAATTGTTCATCGGGCATGGTACCATTATGAATAATCGCAACTGGCAGCTGACTTTTGCCTTCATCTATAAATAGTTGAGCAATGTCTTTTAATTTCGTCATGCCCATCAACACAACCACTGTAGCATTTGACTTAGCTGCAATCTGTATGTCTGCAGAAAGTTCATGATCTCTGGTTGTACCTGTAAGCACCCAGAAACTATCATTTACGCCTCTTCTTGTTAACGGAATACGTTGTAGTTCCGGCACAGCTATACTGCTTGAAATGCCAGGAATAACAGCAGTTTTAATATTGAATGATTCAACATATACCAACTCTTCATGCCCTCTGCCAAAGATAAACGGATCCCCGCCTTTCAAACGAACAACGTGGCCGTATTTCAATGCATTTTCAACCAGCAATGCATTAATCTCTTCCTGCGGAAATTGGCATACACCTTTCTTCTTTCCTACAAAAATTTTAATGGCAGTGATCGGAGCAAAGCTTAATATATAGTCGTGTATCAGTGCATCGTACAAAACCACATCAGCAGTTGATAAGGCATTCATTCCCTTCAAGGTGATTAATTCCGGATCACCGGGGCCTGCCCCTACCAATGTAACTCTAGGTTCTACCATAATTAAACAGTAACCAAAGCTTTTGCTCTGTATGCTTTTATCTGCTCAACAAATTTTTCTGCACCTGCAATGTAGCTAGCTGCAAATTCTTTTGTTGGTTCATGCTCGCTCATGCTTAATACCTCAGCAGCAAACGTGCTGTTATTAGCAAGTGTAAATTTATTTGTACTTACCAGGTGTTTATCAAAGTCATTGATCATTGCAATTTGTGTATTGCAAGCAACACCTTCTCCCGTTAAGATAGCTTTTGCTCCGCATACATACGTTGCATATGCTGCATAAATAGCATCTGCAGAAGTTGCATTCTGCTGCAGGCGTTTTGCCCACTTCAGTTTTTCTTCTGTATCAATAATCAATGTACCAACCAGGTCAATCATTACACCCGCACATTCACCCACACCAACTTCAGTAACATATTTTTCTTCGTGACCAAGATCAATGTAATCTCTGTCTGTCAATGTTTCCAGATCAGACAATGGCTTTAACAACTTGTAGAAATACATTTTTTCTGCAGCAACTTGTCTTCTGTAGTAATCATTGAAGTATTCACCTTCCGTAGCATTTGCTTCGTAATCGTTTAAGATATCACGCACGGCATCTACACAGCGGCGGGATGGTAACTTAAGAATTTTATCAGCGATTGTTCCTGTTCCGTCTGGCTCCAAACCGCCGCCCAACATTACCTGCATCGCTGGCAATACATTTGCACCGTTCTTGATAGACATACCATGGAAACCAATATTACCGATAGTATGCTGCCCGCAGGCATTCATACAGCCACTGATTTTTATTTTAATATTTTTATTGAAAACAGTATCCGGAAATTCATCCAGTAACATTTTTTCAATTTCAACAGAAAGACCTGTACTGCTTGAAATACCAAGGTTACAAGTATCTGTACCCGGACATGCAGTAATGTCTGCCATGCTGTCAAAACCTGGTTCAGCAAGACCGATTGTATTTAATTCATTGAAGAGTGCCGGAAGTGCTTCTTTCTTTACAAACTTAAGCAACCATCCCTGGTTTACAGTAATACGGATATCGTCAGAAGCATATTTCTTCACAATGCTCGCAAATACACGTGCTTTATCACTAGCAAGATCACCTAAGTGTTGTTTCAACTGAACACCGAAGTAACCTTTTTGTTTTTGTTCAAATACATTTGATTTAACAAAACGCTCAAACTTAGCTGCATCTACAGGAGCAACTTCTGTAAAGGATGTAACTGCCGGAAGAATAATTTCATCTACACGATTACGATCAATTACAACAGATTTATCTCTGATCGCGATACGTTCTTTCTCAACATGAGCAAGGAATGCTTCAACACCAATACCATTTACTAAATATTTCAAACGCGCTTTATGACGTTTTGAACGCTCGCCAAAACGATCGAATACACGGATCACTGCAGTAGAGAATGGAATCAATTGATCTTCTTCCAAAAACTCATTTACGTTGTGTGCAACAAAAGGCTGTGCACCCAAACCGCCTGCCAGTAATACCTTGAAGCCTCTTACTTCTTTACCGTTTACTGTTTTTACACGAGGAATAAAACCTAAATCGTGAATGAAACCAAAAGCGCTGTCTGCTTCAGATGTAGAGAATGAAATTTTAAATTTACGGCCCATTTCCTGACAGATCGGGTTACGTAAAAAATATTCAAACATGCTGTGTGCATACGGAGAAACATCAAACGGTTCATTCGGATCTACACCAGCTGTATAAGAAGCTGTAATGTTACGTACCGCATTACCGCAGGCTTCACGTAGTGTTACCCCAACCTCTTCCAGTTCATTCCACACCAATGGTGCGTTCTCTAATTTCACATAGTGCAACTGTATATCCTGACGGGTTGTTAAATGCAGATTACTTGAACCGTATTTATCTGAGATATCAGCAATACGAACAAGTTGATCCGGAGTAACTTTTCCATAAGGCAATTTTATACGAATCATTTGTACACCTTCCTGACGCTGGCCATAAACGCCACGAGTCAAACGGAAAGCACGGAATTTTTCTGAATCAATAGTATTTTCACGAAACCCTTTAATTTTTGTGCTCAGCTCTACAATATCTTCCTGCGCTGCCTTCGAAACCTGAGGTGCAAAATTAAAAACCGTTGTTTGTTGGGTGTTATTACTCATATTATCTGTTAGATTTTCTTTTTTTGATATGCCAATTGGGATTCCGGCACAGAATATATTCAAATTTAATAATTATTTTACAAAAATAGATATTATCGAAATTTTATTTTAATTTTACATCATTATTTTACATAAAAAAGAATTATATTCTGATTTATGCTAAAATAACAAATATTCGAATATGCTCTTGACTACTTTCAAAAACTATATTCGGAATATTTAAGCAAACAAAGAATATTATTGCGAATCTGTGCTATTTGGAACACAGATTCAGCAAAAACAGTTTCTAAGACGACTTATTTCTATTAACCTGTATACACACATGGATATCGAATTAAATTTATTGAACAAAGCATATCATTTTGCTGCAAAAAATGAACAAGGCAATACCATCTCCATTGATGCCTCTCCTGCTATTGGTGGTGAAAATAATGGTCCGCGCCCAATGGAATTATTGATCATGGGACTTGGTGGCTGTAGCGGTATTGATGTACTAAGCATTCTTCGTAAACAAAAAATAGAACCGGAAGATTTCCGTATCAAATTACATGCAGAACGTGAAAAAGATGCTACACCTGCATTATTCACTGACATTCAGGTAGAGTTTATTTTCAAAGGTGATATTGATCCGGTAAAAGCAGAACGTGCTGTTAAGCTTTCGATGGATAAATATTGTTCCGTTGCAAAAACGCTTGAAAAAACTGCTACCATTACTTATAAAATTACAATGGAATAAATTACGCTGACCTCCGGTACCAGCTGTATTTAAAGATGGTACATACAGTTCATCTCATTTATTCAGACAAAAACATCAATACATCATGGAATATACAAATTTCGAAACCCTAGCCATTCGTACACAAACAGAAAGAAGCCAGAACAGAGAGCATACCTCTCCGATCTATATGACCTCAAGCTTTGTATTTGAAGATGCAGAACAAGCAAGAGCAATGTTTGCCGATGAAGTAGGCGGAAATTTATATACACGTTTTTCCAACCCGAATAATTCTGAGTTCATTGAAAAAATGTGCCTGATGGAAGGTGCTGAAGACGGCTTTGCAACTGCATCAGGTATGTCTGCTGTATTTTCAAGCATGGCACCTTTTTTAAATTGCGGAGATCATATTCTGTTATGTAAATCTGTATTCGGTTCGAGCTTACAAATTGTTACACAAATATTCCCTAAGTGGGGCATCGAATACACTTTCGCGCCAATTGATAAACCTGAGACCTGGGAAAGCCTGATCAAACCCAATACGAAAATGGTTATGATCGAAACACCTTCCAACCCGGCATTAGACCTGATTGACCTGCAATGGCTTTCTGCCCTGTGCAGGAAACACAACATTCTATTAAACGTTGACAACTGTTTTGCTACTCCATACTTACAGAATCCGATTAAACTGGGAGCTGATATTGTTACACATTCGGCAACGAAGTTTATTGACGGACAAGGCAGAGCAATCGGCGGTATCATTCTGGCATCAAAAGAATTAATCAAACAGGTTCGTTTCTTCTGCAGACATACAGGTCCGGCGTTATCACCTTTCAGTGCATGGATATTTTCCAAGAGCCTTGAAACATTGGCTGTACGCATGGACAGACATTGTGATAATGCATTAAAAGTAGCTCAATTCCTGGAACAGCATCCGGATGTTGAACTTGTAAAATATCCGTTTTTACCGAGCCATCCACAACACGAATTAGCTAAAAAGCAAATGCGTGCCGGCGGCGGTCTTGTAACATTTATTATTAAAGGCGGTGTTGACAGAGGACGCAGATTCCTGGACGCAACACAAATGGCGTCTCACTCTGCAAACCTTGGCGATACCAGAACAATTGTAACACACCCGGCCTCTACCACACACTCCAAACTGACTGATGAAGACAGAGAGTCTGTAGGTATATTCCCGGGCACGATCCGTATTTCTGTGGGTCTTGAACATTCAGATGATATAATAGCAGAAATTAAGCAGGCATTGGAAAATTCGAAATAATATTCTTAATTTCGGGAATGGCTGATCTTAAAAAAACTGTTTTTTCCATACTCGAAAAAGATCCTGGTAATACAGAATATAGCTGGCTAACAAAAATTGTCAACTATTCTATTGTTACTTTAGTTTTCCTGAACATCATTGCGGTAATCATACAAACTGAAAAAGGTATTGCACAAGAGTACAATACCTTTTTTTCATGGTTAGAAATTATATCCGTTATTTTTTTTACGATAGAATATATTCTTCGTATCTGGGTTTCAAATCTGAACAAACGATACACACACGGTTTCATGGACAGATTGCGTTATATAACCAGTCCGATAGCGATCATTGATTTACTAGCCATTCTTCCCTTTTATTTGATGATGGTTTTCCCTGTGGATTTCCGTTTTATTACGATCCTGCGTTTCTTCAGGCTATTGCGGATCTTTAAACTCAAACGCTATTCCCATGCGTTACAAACGTTATGGCATGTTATTGAAGATAAAAAAGAAGAACTTGTAATCAACTTTGTAACCATACTTGGCTTGCTGATCATCTCTTCTTCACTGATGTATTATATTGAACATGCTTCACAGCCGGAATTATTTTCCAGTATCCCTGCAACGATGTGGTGGAGTGTTTCAACACTTACTACTGTGGGTTATGGAGATATGGTACCAGTTACTGCCTTCGGAAAATTATTATCCGCTTGTATTGCCATGCTCGGAATAGCCATGTTTGCATTGCCTGCAGCCCTGTTGTCTTCAGGATTCACGGAGCAGATTAAAAACCAGCGTAGAAAAAAAAATAGCCACACCTGTCCACACTGTCAAAAAGAAATTGACGGAAAAGAATTATTCAATGATTAAGAAAGCAGCATTATTCGGATCCATTATCGCAGTATTATTTGTACTGTCGATTGTTGTTATTGTCAAAATTGATCTAGCAAAGGTCGAATTCAATTTTCCATTAGTCTTCCATGCCTTACTCATCGGCATACCGCTTTTTATCGGCATGCATCACATTCGGAAAAATGTATACAGTAATGCAATTAATTTTGCCCAAGCTTTTTATTCAGGTATAATCATTTCTGTTTGCGCAGCCATCATCGTAGCTTTACTGCTGATGGGGTGCGAAATGATCGGCTTCTTAATCCCTGAACTAATTGAAAAGGCAACGGCAGTAACAATTGCTGACTTAATAAAACAAAAGAAAACGCAAGCGGAAATTAATCAGATCGTAGCCAGCTTAAAAGAGCCGTACATGTTTTCACTGTTTTATGGCATGCGTGTATTATTAATCTCTGCTTTCAGTGCTACCATACTATCTTTATTCGTTCGGAATAGAGACACCTTTAATGAAAACAAATAACCGTAACATATGAACAAATTTATTGCAGTATTCGGAATTCTGATCGGTGTATCATTGAGTTCCTGCGGACAAAAAATAGGTGGTATTAAGATACCTAAAAGTGTTACTGCGGCAACCAGCGCTGCTGGCTTATCTGAAACAGATATTGCCAATGGCCTAAAAGAAGCCTTAACGAAAGGTGCTAAAATGGCTGCAGATTCGCTTAACAAAACAGACGGTTATTATAAAAATCCATTGGTAAAAATTCCTTTCCCTCCGGATCTTGCAAAGATGGAAAGTACCCTTCGTAGTATTGGCTTAGGCGGAGAAATTGACAAATTCATTTTATCCATGAACCGCTCAGCAGAAAACGCCGCGATTGAGTCTGCCCCTATCTTTACCAATGCTATTACGAAGATGTCGTTCGCAGATGCAAAAGCTATCCTGCAAGGAGCAGATACAGCTGCTACAAGCTATTTAAGAAAATCTACTTACGATTCTCTTTACAAAACATTCACGCCGCATATTAAAAAAGCACTGGATAATAACCTGGTAGCTTCACAGTGGGCAAACCTTACTACCAGATATAACAAACTGCCAACTACAAAAACAAAAGTAAATACAGATATCGTTGCCTTTACAACTGGCAAAGCATTAAAAGGCTTATTCGTTAAAGTTGCAGAAGAAGAATCAAAAATCCGTAACGATGCCAATGCACGTACGAGCGATTTATTGAAAAAAGTTTTTGGTTCGCAGAGCAAATAAAGATTTTTCCCAAACAATATATACAAAGACTTCCGGAACTACTTTCCGGAAGTCTTTATTATTTTCTGCAATTCATCTAATGAAGCATCTCGCTGTGTGTGGTATAAGTTTGTATGAACCATATCCAGTTTCGTGAGCAAATGGGCCAACAGATTCGACTCTTCGTCTGTGAGCGGCCCAAAAATAACTGAGCCGATCTGTTGCATATACGGATAACATTTCTGCATCACTGTTTTACCTTTGGCAGTCATAAAAATCATGGTTGCGCGCTTATCTTCAGGATTCTCCTTTTCTTTAACAAGCCCCAGCTGAATCAATCGCTTGATAATCTCTATACCACTCGTATACTCTGTAATATGCGCATCAATCAATTGCTTCTTGGTCACAGGTCCAAGCTCATCCAGATTGCGTAAAAAGATAAAGTCTTCCAGCGTTTTTAACTCTAGTTCAACCAGGTTTTTTCTGGAATAAAAAACAGCCATTTTGGAAAGTCTGTTGAGGGCTCTGCCCAATACTTTTGACTTTGGATTCTCCTTCGTGAATTTTATTGGCGGCTGCTTGGTCTCGTTCATTCCTAACAGATACGACTTACAGAAATCCTGTATTTCTGCTTTTGGATTTTCCTTTTCAAAAGCATGCCACAGATTTACCAGTTCAACTATTTTATCTGACATAATACAAATTTACTATGTTTTAATTATATTTTAAATTATTTTACAATGTTTTTGTTGATTATTTAGAAACAAGGACTAAATTTGATTCATGGTTATTGCAGAATTAAAAAATGCTTCGAAAGAATATCAAATGGGCGACCAGACTATTACGGCGTTGCAGGCGACTAATTTCAAAGTAAACGACGGAGAACTACTCCTGATTATCGGCCCTTCGGGCTCAGGCAAAACAACATTGTTATCATTGATCGGCTGTGTAATTTATCCAAGTAAAGGAGAATTGCTGGTTGACAATGAGAATGTAAATGCCATGAGTCAAAGTCAGATGGCTAAATTACGGCTGAATACAATTGGTTTTGTATTTCAGAACTTCAACCTGATCGCTCCGCTAAACGCATTGGATAATGTAATGCTTCCATTACAACTGCAAGGCGTACCGGCGAAAGAAGCCAAAGAGCGAACAGAAAAGGCATTGGAAAAAGTTGGTATGCTTGATCGCAAAAAAAACCTACCCAAGCAGCTTTCCGGAGGCCAGCAGCAACGCGTTGCCATTGCACGTGCATTGGTGACCAACCCTAAAATCATTTTGTGTGATGAACCAACAGCTTCGCTGGATAAAGACTCCGTTGGTGTTGTCATGAGTGAACTCAAAATCTTAGCTGAAAACGGAAAAGCAGTAGTTGTTGTAACCCACGATCCACGCCTGAAAGAATATGCCCACAGAATTGTGGAAGTAAAGAACGGAACAGTAACAGAATTAACAGATTTAAATCAAAACTTATGATACATAAAATTACACTTATTGGAGTTGCAGTTCTACTTTTCGCTTGTGGCTCTGATAAAAAAGCCAACGAACAACTAAATAAAATCGACTCTGTTACGATTAAACAGGTTGTTGGTATTGCAAACATAGAACCGTTAAAACGTATTCTTACGCTTACACCAGAGGCAAGCGGTGTGATCCGTAAAATAAATGTGGAGATCAACCAGCAGGTGAAAAAAGGTGATGTATTGTTTGTATTAGATAACGAAACGGAAACAGCTCAATTACACCAGGCAGAATCCAAGCTGGCTACACAAATTTCTGTGATCGAAAAGAATAAAGCAGCAGTAAGAACCGCTGAAACAAATCTTGCCAATTCGAAAACAAATCTTGCGCGTTCAAAAAATCTCTTTGCATCAAATGCAATCACACAAAAGCAAATGGAAGATGAACAGCTAAACTTTGAAACAAAAACACTGCAGTTCGAATCAAGCAAAGCAGATCTGAACCAGTCGCAGAAACGTTTGGCTGAATTAAAATCCGATGTGGAATATTATCAAACCATCCTGAATAAAAAAATAATCAAAGCTCCGTTAAATGGAACCATTCTTTCGGTTGACACAAAACTGGGCGTGAATGTATCAACAGCTACAGCCCTTGCAGACTTCGCTCCGGAAGGCCCTGTTATGGCCATTACAGAAATTGATGAGCTATTTGCAGATGAAGTAAAGCCCGATCAAAAAGCATTTATCCGTGCACAAGGTGATACCGTAATTCTGGCAACTGGAAAAGTAATTCTGGCGGCTCCTTACCTGAGAAAAAAATCTTTATTCTCTGATAAAGCCGACAACCTGGAAGACAGACGTGTACGTGAAGTACGAGTAGAACTGGACAGCACAGCAACATTGCTTATCGGAAGTCGCGTTGAATGTATCATTGAACTGAAATAAATACTATGTTTCGTACAGCATTAAAATTCATTTGGTTCGACAAACCCAAATCCATCGGTGCTTTGGCCGGTGTAATCATCTCTGTATTCTTAATCGGGCAACAGTGCGGGATCTTTATCTTCCTTACAAACGCCATGTCCAGCCTGGTTAAAAACAACAGTGAATACATTTGGGTAACGGACGCCAAAACAACAAACGTAAATGCATTGTCAGCAATCGACATACGGATCGGTAAAGAAATAGCAAGTGTACCGGGTGTAAAAAAAGTTTCTCCGATTGTTATTGCAGGCGGCTCTGCAAAATTTGAAAACGGACAGTCAAGCGGGATTACCCTTATTGGTTCTGAGGCTCCTTATTTCAATGGTGGTCCGTGGAATTTATACAAAGGCAGCAATGAATCTATGCTGCAGGATGGTGCAATCATTGTTGATTATTTCGACAAGAAGGCATTGGGCGAAGCTGTGCTCGGCGATTATTTCGAGATCAATGGAAACAAAGTTTATATCGCAGGCCAGACCAAAGGTGTAAGAGGCTTTGGCGGACCGGCGTATTCATTCACAACGATAGAACGTGCGCGCGCTCTTACAAAATTTTCCAAAACAAAAGCCAGCGCGTTTTTAGTAGAATGGGATGATAACGTAACAAAAGATTTTGTTATCCGGAACATTGAAAGAAATGTAAGAGGCATTAAAGCCTGGGATAGTGAGAACTTTGCCAATCAAACAATCATGACCGTTTTAAAATCAAGCGGGATTGCATTATCCTTTGGAACACTGATCATATTTGCCTTGATCACAGGTTTTGTAATCATTGGACTAACCCTTTATTCGTCTGCGATCGACCGCATTAAAGATTATGGAACACTAAAAGCCATTGGCGCAACAAACGGCTACATCCGTAAACTGATCATGGCACAGGCTTCTATCATTGCGGTGATAGGATTTATCATTGGTTATGGCTTGGTTACTGCATTTAAAAATGGTATTGCCAATGCCGGAACCATCTTCGATTATCCGCTGTGGTTAAAGGCTACATTCCTTGGCATTACGTTATTCATCGCATTGGGCGGAAGTTTATTTGCCATCAGACGCATTACAAAATTAGAACCTGCACAGGTATTCAGAGGTTAACATATATGAAGAACATCATCACCTATTTATTTTTGCTGATCACTCTGGGAGCAAGCCTTCCGGGATCTGCACAAACAGATTCCAGCATTCAGTTAAGTCTGAAAAAAGCGATAGACATTGGTTTCAGCCAACGCTTTGATATTAAGAACCAGGAGCTGGCTATACAAATCAGTGAAAGCAACAGACTGAAAACACAAAGTAAAAACTTACCGCAGGTAAATGCCAGCATTGATTTCAGATACAATGCTGTGTTAGCAACAAGCTTGCTGCCCCCGGGCGCATTGGGCAACAGTGATTACACACCTGTTAAATTCGGTACACCATACAATACGTTAACATCCATCACTGCTACGCAAAATATTTTCAACTCAAACGTATCCGGCGATAAACTGGTGAATGATGCGCAAACAGAATACGATCGCATCAGTCTTGAAAAATATAAAACCGATGCCAAGTCAATGATTACACAGGCTTATTACCAGGTATTACTAAACCAGGAACAGATCAGACTTGCCCAGGAAAATGTAGCAACTGCTGAAACGATTGTAAAAAAAGGTGAAAGCGAATTTGCAAACGGCACCCTGCTTAAAACAGATTTATCACGTTATCAGCTGGATCTGTCCAATGCAAAAAATCAATTGCAGACCGCACAGAATAACTATGACAATAGTGTACTGGTGCTTAAAACACAGCTAATCATTCCTGTGGAAACAACAGTATACCTGACCGATAACTTGGAAAGCCTTATTGCCAATGCAGAACAGATTGCAGAAGCCGATGCGAATATTGAACAACGCTATGAATACAAAATGGAATCCAGTATGCTGCGTTTAAATGAGATCCAGGCAAAAAAATACAACCGCAGTTACCTACCGTCTGTATATTTATATGGTAATGCTTCGTTACAGAATCAGAACTCTAAAGTTTCATTCTTCAATACCGATACGTGGTATCCATACGCCTACGTAGGTATACATGCTGATATTCCCATCTTTGATGGCTTAGAGAAAAGCAGAAACATTGCTAGCTATCGTTTAAAGGTATTGCAGAATAAAAATAATCTCGATAAACTAAGCTACGACATTCAAACGGAAACAATCAATACTCGTAACCAATTGAATGTTGCCTACAGTCAATATCAAACTTCTAAAGAGAATTATCTGCTGGCGCAAACAATCATGAAAGTGGACCAGGACAGATACAAAGAAGGTACGCTCACTTCTTCAGCATTAAAGAATACAGAATACTCTCTGCAAAATGCCCAGAACAATTATCTAACAAGTATTTACAATGTGCTGATTGCGCAGGTGAATTATAAGAAGGCAATGGGGGAACTTTAAGCCGAAGACTTAATGCTAAAAGCTTAAGGCGTGAGCTCAGGTTTATAATAAGACATTATGCATTAAACGCTAAAAAAGCGAACGATGGTAAGTATTTACATCGTTCGCTTTTTTAGCGTTTAGCTTTCCGCCTTCGGCGTTAGGCTTAATAGCGCATACTCAGCACCGTTATTCCTGCGCCGCCGCTATCTATATGTTCATCATTCATGGCAACGATCTGTTTGTATTGCTTTAAATGATCACGCAACATTTTACGAAGTATCCCATCACCTTTCCCGTGTAAGATACGTGCTTCTTCAATACCCAGAATGAAGGCATCATTGATCCAGCGGTCTGTAAACGCAATAGCTTCTTCGGTGCGTTTACCACGCAGATCCAGTTGCATCGAGAATACCTGATGCTTCTGTACAAGATCAACGCCACCTGTTTTAGGTTTACGTTCTTCTGTTTTTGACTTCAATTCTTTGGCTGAAGCACTGCTCAATTCTGAAAAATGAACCGTAGCTTTCAAGTCGCCGATAAATATTTCTGCCAGTTTCCCTTTTACGGCTTCGATCTTACCTACTGCGCCGTTGCTGCGAATCCGTACAATATCACCCGCCTTCCAATCGTAACGGATCGGTTCATTATCGGTCACACGCATTTCAGGTTCCAGTTCTTTTTCAATTGCCTTCCCTACTTCACGTATTTCCTGACGATGCTTTTGTGCGCCATGTTTATCTTTTGCATTTGAAATGGAACGGATCAATTCTTCTGCCTTGCCGTCCGCCTTCTGTACGATACGATACGCTTCTTCTTTTGCTTCAAGCATCATGCGCTTACGCTTCTCCTGAAACTCCACAAGCTTCTCTTCAAACTCTTTTGAAAGCTTTTCATGCTTTGCTTTCAGTTCTCTACCTGATATAATTTCCTGTTGCAGCGTGGTACGTTCGCGTTCAATATCTTTCAGCAAGGTCGACAAATCAACCTGTTCCTGATCCAGCTTCGTGCGCGCCTGATCAATCAATGATTTGGCAAGACCAGATTTTTCTGCAATCTCCAACGTAAATGAACTTCCTGGAACACCAATATCCAGGATGTACAAAGGAATTAGTTTATCTGTATCAAAACGCATGGAACCATTGATCAATCCATCGGTTTTAGATGCCAACGCTTTCAAGCCTGCATAATGGGTCGTAATAATCCCCATCGACTTACGGTCATTTAATTTTTCAAGCGCAGCTTCAGCAATGGCTGAACCATACATTGGATCAGTTCCGCTACCGAATTCATCAATCAGTAATAACGTTTTGTTATCTGCATGCTCCAGGAAGAATGTAAGATTTCTGATGTGCGAACTATAGGTGCTCAAATCATTATCCAATGATTGTGAATCACCAATATCAATAAAGAAGTTTTCGAAAATACCTGAAATACTACCTTCATCTACCGGAATCAGCAAGCCACATTGCAGCATATACTGAAGCAGTCCAAGCGTCTTCATGCAAACAGATTTACCGCCGGCATTGGGGCCAGACAAAAGCAAGATTCTATTTTGTTCATCTACCTGAATAGACAAAGGCATTACCTCTTTTTTAATTTTCTGATTCTTCAACCACAACAATGGATGTCGTGCATTTCTCCATTTAATCACCGGCCGCTTTTGTACTGCAGGCATCACGGCATGTACCGAATACGCGAAGGTTGCTTTTGCACGGATGAAATCAAACCAGCCCACCAATTGATTGGCATCAATCATTACTTCTGCAAACGGGCGGATATAATCCGTCAACTGCATCAGGATACGTACAATCTCTTTGCGTTCACGAATCTCAAGCTCCCGTACGCTGTTGTTGTAAGGCAAAAGAGAAATCGGTTCCATAAAAACGGTTTGCCCGGTGCCCGACTCATCGTGAATAATCCCCTGTACTTTACGTTTGTATTCTGCCAATACAGGTAGTACCAAACGCCCGGAGCGGATAGTTGCTTCAGTATCTTCAACGGTATAACCTTCTTTTTTGAATATACGCAGCAAGCGTTCAACTTCTTTGCGAAGTTTGATTTGTTCTTCCCGGTATTCTTCGCGGATCATGCGCAGCTCATCAGAGGCCGTATCGCGGATCACACCATGGTCATCAATCACACGATTGATTGATTTAAATAAAGACGAATCTATTTTAACCGTATTGGCACGCTCCTGCAAACGTATATATTCTTCGGTTTCCGGTCTTTTGAAAAACGACTGACATGCAATCAGTGTAGTTAGAAACAATTTGCATTGCAGCAGCTCATCAATTTCCAAGTAGTTTCCCTGCACCTGTATTTTATGGGCAAGTAAAGTAATATCTACAAAATCACGGTCAGGAAATACTGATCCCGATTCGATGATTTTTTTGAATTCGTCTGTTTCCTGCAGTTCTTTTTCAATAGTAGCAACATCATAGGAAGGAGTCAGTTCATCAAGCATTTTTATTGCTGCTAGTCCTTTACACGTTGCTTTCAGTAATTCACGGATTTGGTCAAACCCAATTTTACTCTCCAGGTCGGATGGATAAATCATTCAATTTCGATTAGTGTGTCGTAGTACAAAATTACAACAAAGTCCTTTGGTAACCCACAGTCTTTTAGCTTGAAAACAGATTTTTTTTGTATCTTTTCCATGTTTTCGCATTATACTATTGACCTTGGAATCTAAATATCATAAAAAACCCGAAGAAATTGAGGAAGAACTGCATTGGATACAGAAAGCCAAGCAAAATCCCCAACACTTTGCCGTGCTGTATGAGAAATATTATAAGACCATATTTCTGTACCTGTTCCGCAAAGTAAACGACATGGATATTGCCGGCGATCTTTGTTCTGAAGTATTTTCCAAAGCCCTGTCTACTATTCATTCTTATGAATATAAAGGGGTGCCTTATTCTGCATGGCTTTACCGCATTGCCGCGAATGAAGCAAACATGCATTTCAGAAAATCCAATAAGCGAGAAACCATCTGCATTGACGACACCAGTATTCATTTGCTCAATGAAGACCTGCAGGAAACCAATGATGAAAATGTATACATAAAATTCCTTCCTCAATGCATGGAGAAACTCAAGCCAGACGAAGTGGTTTTAATACAGTGGAGGTTCTTTGAAAACAAGGCATTTAAAGAAGTCGGTGAAATTATGAATATGACCGAAAACAATGCTAAAGTTAAAACATACCGCATCCTCGAGAAAATTCGCAAATGGATGTTGGAAATGAAAGGAAAAAACAATGAGTAAATACGATATACATAAAAACAAAGAGTTACCTAGCGACGACGAAATCAATAAATATAAAAACTTCGACAAGGTAATGAAGAAGGCTGCTATATATGATTATAAGCAAGCGACAAAACCCATTTACAAAAATGTTAAAGTTCTTAGTCTGATTGCTGTACTAGTGGCCCTGGGCCTGATCTTCCTGTTTGAAAACATGGATCAGGATGAAGAAACAAAACAAATAAAAGGTCAGACAGATTCCGTACAGATCAAAAAGAGTATTCCTGAAAAAGATACTATGCATACGCAATCTACCGTTGCACCTGTAATAAATCCTGTTCAAGCAGCCCACACAACTTCAGGATCTGCAACCACACAAACAAGCATTCAGGAAGAACAAACGCAGGCAACTCCAACGGCTGCAAGTCATACAACTTCAACGGTTGTGTTGGAAAATACCACGGCTCATTTTCCTGGTGGTGAAGACGCATTAAAAAGTTATCTAGAAAAAAATATTAAATATCCGTACAATGCAGTTGAATCGCCCTATTCAGGCAAAGTTGAGGTAGATCTTGTCATAGAAAAAACCGGCAAAGTTGGTACGTACACCATTTATAGCAGTCCCAATGCGGCGATCAGCAATGAAATAAACCGGGTAATAAAATCCATGCCGGATTGGAAACCGGCCATTAAAAACAACACCGCGGTTGCAACAACTGTTACCGTTTATTTTCCTTTCAAATATATCGGGGAATAAACCGTTAATTCAATTTCCCGCTGGCTTCCTTCACACTTATGCTATCCACAACGATTTCATAAATGTGATTTAACTCGTCTGAGTGTTTACTGTAATAGTCGTAGCTGTTTTTAAACTGTTGCTCTGTTACATGGTGCTCTTTAAAAATCTCATCTTTGTAATAGGCGTACAGCACCAAAGATGAATCTCTGTTGAAATTTTTTAATGACAATGCTGATTCTGTAATATGTACATCAATCAGAATGCCAACCATCTCTTTCTCCGAAAGCAAGTCTGCCGGTTTCTGATCCAATGCAGCTTCGGGCGTTGAAGTACAGGATAAAAGCAGTGTCAGTGCTGCAAGAATTATGGTCGTAAAGTGTGTCAAAGCCTTAGATTTATTCACGGAAATTAGTTTTTTTATTGTATTTTTAAAACTGTTCTTATGAAAGTCTCATTAAAAGATATTATCCGCAAGTTACGTAAATATGAGGTACGAATCCGCAAGGCCGTTCACTCCCATATGCACGGCAACTACAAATCCATCTTCAAGGGTTCTGGGATAGAATTTTCAGATCTTCGTGAGTACCAGTATGGCGATGATATCCGGACGATCGACTGGAATGTTACGGCAAAAGGCCATGGTTCTTATGTGCGTCTTTTTCAGGAAGATAAAGAACAGCACATCATATTTCTTGTCGATGTAAGCGCCTCTCTGAATATTGGCAAAGACAATCAAACCAAATTCGATATTATTAAAGAAATAGCTGGAGTTTTAATGCTATCGGCCGTTAAAGAGGGTTCTGAGATAGGTTTGGTTTGTTATTCTGATAAGAAAGAACTTTACATTGCGCCGGACAAAGGGATCAAACATGCTTATTACCTGATCAGTAAACTTTTCAATCTGGAAAGCGAATCTGCGCTTACAGATTTGAACAAAGCCACTCAATATACGCTGTCAATCCTGAAACGTAAAAGCATCGTCATTGTACTGTCAGATTTTATAGATGAGAACTATGATAAAAACCTGATCAGTTTAAGTAAGAAACATGATCTGGTTTTAATCCAGATACAAGATACCAGAGAAATTCACCTGCCTTCCATGGGCATCATTCCGCTTGTTGATACAGAAACCAATAAGACCATCTGGGTAAACTCTTCCTCCAAAACATTCAGGGCGAATATGGAGAAGCGCCAGCGAGTGATCCAGACGAAACTGGAGAACTTCAGTAAATCGTATGAGTCGAATTACACCTGTATTAAGACCCACGAAGATTATATCATTAAACTTGTTGAACTGTTCAGAGTTCGAAACTTCCATAAGAAAAGTGCATAAGTTGTTTCTCCTACTCTTCAGTTTTATTACCCTAACCTCGGTTGCACAAACTGACACGAGTCATTATGTGCGCGGAAGCTTTATTGAAGACAGCTTACACATTGGCGAGAATATTCATTTTACCTTAAGTGCCAAATATCCCAAAGATCAGATCGCTATTTTTCCTGATTCAAGCTCACACTATTTTCCATTTGAATACATCAATAAAAAATATGTACCCACCCGTACAGACTCTTTGTTTGCCTACGACAGCGTGATTTATGTACTTGCCAGCTACGAAGTGATCAATAAACAATTCTTATCTGTTCCGGTAAAATTTATTTTTCAGAAGGATACACAAACCTTGTATTCGATAAAAGATAGTATGCTCTTAAAAAGGCTGGTGACAGAGCAATCTGAGCGGGATGTAAAAGCCGACGCTGTATTGATAGCTACTCCTGAAGAATTTAATTATCCGTATTTGATCGCAATCATAGCATCCGGCTTAACCATACTGTTCCTCCTCTATAAAATGTTTGGGGATATTTTATTAACCCGTTACAGATTATTCATTTTAAGAAGGGCGCATAATAAATTCATCAAGCACTATGATGATCTTGTAAAAGAATTCAATGATACAAATGAACTGCGCCTTGTTGAACAGATTATTACAAGCTGGAAAAATTATTTAACCCGTTTGGAAGATATTCCGATCAACACCTATACCACTAAAGAACTGATTCATTTATTCGAACAGGAAGAACTGGAGTCTACCTTACAATCCATAGACCGGAATGTTTACGGAGGAATGATCACTACAGACATCAGCGATTCGCTGCAAGTGATAAAACGTTTTACGCACAGAAGATTTCAAACCAGAAGAAGATATTTAACAGGTGGATAATTTTCAATACGATATTAACCAATGGTATTACCTGCACTACTGGCTCAAACCGGAAGTGCTGAAAAGTTATATCTGGGAAAATCCTACTTATCTTTACGGGATAGCTGCTACACCACTCCTATTGGTTTTACGCTGGCTGTTTTATTACCGGTTCAGAAAAAAATACAAAGTCGCACTTAACAAAAGAGAAACGAAATCCATTAACCTGATCCAGATTCTTCGTTTCATTCCGTTAAGCTTATTACTTATTTCAATTTCATTCATTCTCATAGGCCTTGCCCGACCGCAGAAGAGCAATGAAACTAATACCCAATATACCGAAGGGATAAATATTGTTTTCGCTATGGACATTTCCGAATCCATGAAGATCACTGATATTCACCCCAGCCGTTTTGAAGCAGCCAAACAGATTTGCATCGACATCATTAATAAACGTAAAGACGACCGCATCGGCATTGTTGTGTTTTCAGGTGAAGCAATCACCCTCTCCCCGCTTACCAATGACTACGCGCTTTTGCGCACCAATCTGAATGAGCTTAAACAAAATAAAGCATTGGAATCGGGTACGGCCATTGGAACGGCATTGGGAACGGCTATCAACAGATTGAAAAAAACACCTACCCAGGAACGGATCATTATTCTGATCAGCGATGGTGAAAATACCTCCGGCCTGATGGACCCCATGACAGCTGCAGACTTATGCGTGGACTATAATATTAAAATCTATTGTATTGGTTTAGGTAAAGACGGAACACATCAATTCAAAGATGATGATGGCACCATTCAATATGTTGAAAGTAAGCTGGATGAGAATACATTAAAAAACATTTCATCTGTTACCAAAGGAAAGTTTTACAGGGCCTACGATAAAAAAAGCCTGAAGAACATTATTGAAACGATCGATCAATTAGAGAAAAATAAGATCGTAAAATTACAATACAATGATATTAAGGACTTCTACTACATCTATGTTAAGTGGGCTGTAGTGTTTTTCTTATTATGGACACTAACACGAATTACTTTTTTAAATAATTTCCTGGAAGATTAACATTTATAATTTTATTGTGCCTGATTCAATAGATGCCCCTGAAAAAGACTATTTATATATCAAAACTTCACAGCTACCTAACGCTGGAAAAGGTTTATATACATCAATAGATATTTTTAAAGATGAGATTATCGCTACATTTAAAGGAAAACGTTTATCCAATACTAAAGCAGCCCGTATCGCAAAGGAAAATAAAAACGGATATTTTATAAATATGCTGGACGGAAGCATTTTAGATTCTAAGAATGTACATTGCTTTGCGAAATATGCTAACGATCCCCAAGGTCTTAAGAAAACTTCATTTTCATATAATGCAGAGATAAGCCTTGATGATGATGAACAAGTATGTTTGATCGCTACAAAACAAATAAAATCAGAAGAAGAAATTTTCTGTAGCTATGGAAAAAAATATTGGCAATCATTCAAAAAAAACAACCGGTAAGCCCAAGCCGTTAATTGCAGGAATCATTTTTGCTTGAAACCGCAACTCTATAATCCATTGATTCTTCGCCAAAATCATTCATTTGGTCTATTTATTTATATAAATCGCTTTATATAAAGTAAATTCATCCCGTAAAACTCTTTTCAAAGTACTGCATCGCCCGGTAATAAAATTATTATCTATGAAGTTAAAATACATCCTGTATATAGTCTTAGCTGTAGGACTTGGCACATTGGTCTATTATAGAATTACTAAAAATAAAGAACTAGCTAAAGAGGGAAATTCCAAAGGGCCCATGAATGCTACAGCAACGGTAGATGGTATTGTTCTTACACCGCAAAAGTTTGCCAATACCATATTGGTATCCGGTAGCATCGCAGCTAACGAACAGGTACAATTACGCAGCCAGATTTCCGGCATCATCACCCACATTTATTTTCAGGAAGGCAGTAAAGTAAGCCAGGGACAAGCGCTGGTAAAAATTGATGACACCGAATTGCAGGCTCAGTTATCAGAACTTCAGGTAAGAGTAGACCTTGCCGCTGAAAATGAAAAGCGTGCTTCACAGCTATTAAAAAAGGAAGGTATCAGTAAAGAAGAATATGATATAACGCTTTCAACCTTACGCTCCCTGCAGGCACAGGAAAAGATCATTCAGGCACAAGTGGCAAAAACAATCATTAAAGCACCATTCAACGGTGTGATCGGATTACGAAATGTATCTATAGGTGAATACCTGTCTGCCGATATTATTATCGCAAACCTCGTAAACATCAATCCTATAAAGATTACTTTTTCGGTACCTGAAAAGTATGCATCCAGCATGAAAACTAATACAAAGGTATCATTTACCATTGCCGGAAATACGAAAAAATTTACTGCTACGGTCTATGCTGTAGAACCTGAAATTGAAGCTGCAACCCGTACACTGCAGTTGCGTGCAAAGGCATCCAACGAGCAAGGAGAATTGGTTCCCGGTTCATTCGCAACGATAGAGCTGCCGTTATCTGTATTACCTGATGCATTGCTTATTCCAACTGAAGCAGTTATTCCAATTCAGGATGGCAAGAAAGTATTCATCGCAGAAAATGGCAAAGCGAAAGAAGCCCTCATCGAAACTTCATCCAGAACAGATAAAAATATTCTGGTACTATCCGGATTAAAAGCAGGTGATACAGTACTTACCAGCGGTGTCATGTCTTTAAAAGCCGGTACAAATGTTCGGGTAAAACTTCCTACTACAGACCAGAAATAATATGAGTCTTTCAAGTATAAGTATCAAGCGTCCGGTATTCACCATTGTAATTAACCTGGTTTTAATTCTGTTTGGTGTGATCGGTTATACCTATCTGGGTATTCGTGAATATCCTTCGATAGATCCGGCAACAATTTCTGTGCGTACCAGCTACTCGGGTGCCAATTCAGATATTATCGAGTCACAGATTACAGAACCGTTAGAGAAAGCGATCAATGCAATCGATGGGATTCGAACCATTACTTCATCCAGTAATCAGGGAACGAGTAACATCACCATTGAATTCAACCTCGGTAAAAATTTAGAAGAAGCAGCCAATGATGTGCGTGATAAAGTTTCACAGGCAACCCGAAGCCTGCCGCTGGACATAGACGCGCCGCCGGTAGTTTCTAAAGCCGATTCAGATTCAGAACCCATCATTATCCTGACTGTAAAAAGTAATTCAAGAGATATTCTGCAGCTTAGTGATTATGCAGAGAATACAATGGCGCAACGCATACAGACTATACCCGGTGTAAGTAGTGTGCAGATCTACGGACAAAAGAAATATGCCATGCGTCTATGGATTGACCCGATGAAACTTTCTTCTTATGGACTAACCGTCGCTGAAGTTAAAGCTGCTTTAAATAAAGAAAATGTTGAATTGCCATCCGGAAAGATTACCGGTAAGAATACAGAGCTTACCGTAAACACACGCGGAAACCTATCTACCGAAGAACAGTTCAGCAATTTAATTATCCGTTCACAAGGCGGCAAAACGATTCGCTTCAACGATATCGGTACGGTTGTTTTAGGTCCGGAGAATCTGGAAACCCAGATGACAGAATCCGGGATACCTATGGTAGGCCTTGCCATTGTGCCGCAGCCAGGTACCAACTACCTGGAGATTGCTTCTGCTTTTTATGAACAGCTGGAAAAATTAAAAAAAGAAGTTCCACAGGATATTGAAATGAAAGTAGCCGTTGACAATACGCTCTTCATTAAAAAATCTGTTACCGAAGTTGCCGAAACAATTTTAATATCACTCATTCTGGTAATTATAATCATCTACATTTTCTTCAGAGACTGGGGCGTTGCATTCAGACCATTGATTGATATTCCGGTATCCTTGATCGCAACATTCTTCATTATGTATCTCTGCGGTTTTTCTGTGAATGTATTAACCCTGCTGGCCATTGTACTGGCAACAGGGCTTGTGGTTGATGACGGGATCGTTGTAACCGAAAACATTTACAAGAAAGTTGAAGAAGGCATGTCTCCGATCCAGGCCGCTATTAAAGGGTCAAATGAAATATTAATTCCTGTAATCTCTATATCCATTACACTTGCAGCTGTGTTCCTGCCGGTGATCTTTTTACAGGGATTTGTAGGTCAGCTCTTCAGGGAATTCGGAATTGTGATCGCATCGGCAGTACTTATTTCCGCCTTTGTTTCATTAACGCTCACGCCTATGCTGAATGCATACCTGATGAAAGACGGAGTACATACTAAATCAAAATTTTACAATTGGTCTGAACCATACTTTATTAAAATGAATACTGCTTATGCTCAGGCATTGGGAGTATTTATGAAAAGAAAATGGGTAAGCTTCCCTATTCTTTTTGTCTGTATTGGGTTGATTGTTTTTTTCTTTTCAATTTTGAAAAAAGAAACAGCCCCATACGACGACCGCAGTTACCTGCGTGTACAGGTGACAACACCTGAGGGTTCAAGCTACGATTATACCAATCGTTTCATGGAAGAAATGAAACAGTTAGTGAACGATTCTATTCCTGAGAAAAACGTAAACCTGGTTATTACCGCACCTGGTTATGGATCTGTGTCCATCAACAGCGGACGAATGGTTATGTCGCTTGTGCCGCCGGAAGAAAGAAAACGCAGCCAGAAACAGATCGCCAATAAATTAACACAGCTAACAAAAAGATATCCGGAAGCACGTACCACTGTTACCGAACAGCCTACCATTGCGGTAAATAAACGCGGTGGACTTCCGGTGCAGTTTATTATTAAAGCGCCAAACTTTGAAAAACTGCGCGAAAAACTTCCAGAGTTTATGGCTGCCGTTGGCAATGATCCTACCTTTTCGGTTTCAGACGTAAACCTTAAATTCAATAAGCCTGAATTAAATGTTACCATCGACCGGAATAAAGCGCAAAGCATAGGCGTGTCTGTATTGGATGTTGCACAAACACTGCAGCTATCATTAAGCGGTCAACGTTTTGCCTATTTCTACATGAATGGAAAACAATACCAGGTGATTGCTCAGTTTGACCAGGCAGACCGCAGTTCTCCCCTAGACCTGACTTCCATCTTTGTTAAAAATAATGCCGGACAGTTGGTGCAGCTTGACAACGTTGTGACCATCAATGAACGCAGCAGTCCGCCGCAGCTTTACCATTCAGACAGATATATCTCTGCAACGGTAAGTGCTGGTTTGGCTCCAGGCAAGAGTATCGGCGATGGTATTGATGCCATGAATAAAATTGCTGCAGAAGTACTGGATGAGAGCTTCTCTACTGATCTTACAGGTGAATCAAGAGACTTCGTTGAAAGTAGCTCTAATACATTGTTCGCATTCAGTCTTGCCTTACTGTTAATTTACCTGATCCTTGCGGCACAATTTGAGAGCTTTATCGATCCGTTTATTATTATCCTGACTGTACCTATGGCTGTTGGCGGTGCCCTACTCTCCCTATGGCTGTTTGGCCAGACCTGGAACATCTTCAGTCAGATCGGCACCATCATGCTGATTGGTCTTGTAACTAAAAACGGAATCCTGATTGTAGAATTTGCAAACCAATTAAAGGAACAAGGCAAACCGAAAGCAGTAGCTATTCTGGAAGCAGCCGAAGCACGTCTCCGCCCGATTCTTATGACCAGTCTGGCAATTTCATTAGGTGCATTGCCTATTGCCCTTGCATTGGGTGCTGCAGCTCAAAGCCGGATCGGTATGGGTGTAGTAATTGTTGGCGGAACGATGTTCTCCCTGGTACTAACATTATTTGTTATTCCCGCTATTTATTCCATGTGGTCTAAAGAACACAAACATAACCCCGCGTTTGATGAAGCTGAACTGCTTGAAAAAAATATTAATCATTAATACTATGAACAAAAAACATGTTTTTATTTTCACGTTCGTATTATTCTTAACAAATGCCCCCACAGTATTTGCACAGGAACTATTAACCCTGGAACAGGCTATCCGCCTCACATTGGAAAACAACTTCAATATCCTCCTTGTGAAGAATGATGTTGAGGTTAGTAAAAATAATGTTAATCCGGGCGTGGCAGGTGCACTACCTTATATAGGCGGTAACGTAACAAATTCCTACAGTGTACTTGACAGCAGACAGGTGCAATCAAATGGCTTGATAACCGAGAAAGAAGGAGCCCGTAACAGCAACTTCAACTACGGTGTTGGCTTGAACTGGACCATCTTTGACGGCTTCGGCATGTTTGCCCGTTATGATCAATTAAAAGAATTTGAAAAGCTCAGCGAAGAAAATCTCCAGGTAGCAATCATGACCAATGTCGCTGCTGTAACAAGTACCTACTACAATCTGGTACAGCAACAACAACAGCTCTATGCATATGATACAGCCATTTATATTTCTCATCAGCGATTGCAGTTTGCTCAGAACAGATATCAGGTTGGTAAAGCTGCAAAGCTGGAAGTACTGAATGCAGAAGTGGATATGAATACAGATACAACCAACTTTGTTCGTCAGCAGGAATTGTACAACAACACACAAACCTACATGAACCAGCTACTCGCAAGGGACGTAGGCACACGGTTTAAAGTGGTGAACGATATTCCGGTCGACAATACACTCATCCTGGAAAATTTATCGGAACAGGCAAGTAAACACAACCCTTTCTTACAGGCTGCTATCATCAACAAGCGTATTGCCGCACTGGACCTGAAGATTGTAAAAGCTTATCGATACCCGGTTGTAAATGTAAACACCGGATATAATTTTACCAACTCCAGATCAGCTTTAGGTTTTGCTACGCAAACAAGCGGTAAAGGATTAACCTATGGAGTTACGGCTAGTGTACCCATCTTCAATGGTTTTACACAGAACATCAGCGAACACAACGCCAGAATACTGATGAATAGTGCAGAGTTGCAATATGAACAAACAAGCCAGATCATCCAATCCGAATTAACCAGTGCTTATCAAACCTATCGTACTAGTCTTGTGCTGGTAACGCTTGAAGAAAAAAATCAACGCATCGCACGCGAGAACTTAGAAATTACTATTGACAAATTTAAACTCGGGAGTATTACAACGGTAGAATTCCGTGCCGCACAGCTGAACTACATCAATGCTACTGTCCGCTACAGTACGGCCCAGTACAATGCAAAGCTTGCTGAAATCAACCTGAACCAGATTTCAGGCACGATGGAATATTAATGAATTATTGTTCAATGAAGGCCTTCCAGTCTTTATGAAGTTTAGTATTTAATACGCGGGGGAATTTATTCTGTCCGCCTTCTTTCCCCCTGAAGCGCAACCAATCATAAAAAAGATTGGTCGGTAGAATCGTAACAAATATTTCTTTAAGTGCTGTTGTCCGTTCAACCCGATAATCATCATTCAGCAGCTTTAGTTTTTCATCCAGTAGATTTGATAATACAACCGGATCAACATCATCATCTGTACCAATATACCATTGGTGTGCAAATAAGGATTCATGAGGAATTCCGGCAACAGCAAATTCTTTGATCGTTATATTCAATTCTTCTGCAATAAGTTTAATTGCCTGGTTCATGTTATCAACCGACAAATGTTCGCCACATAAACTAATGTAATGCTTGGTTCTGCCTGTGATAACAATTTCAGCATTTGCTTTATCAACAAAACGAATCACATCTCCTATAATATAACGCCATGTGCCGGCGCAAGTAGAAAGCAGCAGTGCATAATCAACACCTTCTTCTACATCATCAATCATGAGCGTTTTAGGATGCACGACCAAATCTCCCGATGCTGTAAAATTCTGTTCATTGAACGGCACAAATTCAAAAAATATTCCATTGTTCAAAACCAGCTTCATGCCTTTCTTCCCAGGTCCGGCCTGGTAAGCAATAAAGCCTTCAGATGCCAGATACGTTTCAATATAAATAATTGGTCGCGCCAATAATTTTTCAAAACCTTTGCGATAGGGTTCAAATGCTACACCCCCATGTACAAATACAGAAAGGTTGGGCCACATATCGTGAATCGTTTTCAACTGATAACGTTCAATGATACGTTCAATCAGAATCTGCAGCCAGGCAGGCACACCTACAATAAAACCTATATCCCATTTAGGAGCCGATTCAACAATTTCGTTTAGTTTACTTTCCCAATCGCGGTTACGGGCAATCTTAGAACCGGGCTTATAAAAATATTGAAACCAGAATGGAATTTTACTTGCCTGAATACCGCTTAAGTCGCCTTCATAATACATTTCTGTTTTATGAAGATGTGTGCTGCCACCGAGCATCAAGATACCTTTACCAAATAATTCTTTCGGCAGCTTGTATTGCACTAAAGACAATAACTGGCGGATACCGATTTTTTTATTGGCTTTTATAAACTGATTCGTGATCGGGATATACTTAGTAGATGCATCTGAGGTACCGGAGCTCAATGCAAAGTATTTGACCTTACCCGGCCAGGTAACGTCTGCCTCTCCTTCCTTTAAACGATGCCACCATTCTGTATACAACTTATTATAAGAAAATACCGGCACTCGCCTTTTATAATAACTATAAAAATATTTCTTATCCTTAGAACCAAACTGCGTAATGATTTCTGAAAAATTGTAGTGCTTCCCAAATTGTGTATGATCACTTTTTTTAAGTAGCTTTTTTAATACCTTCCGTTGTTGATTAAAGTGACTAAGTTTTTTTTTATTTGGCAATGTGCTTAACTTTAGTGCTCTCGCGAACAGCTTCTCCAAAAGATCCATAGCTAGTACCATTATATTTAGTCACTGAAATTTAATACATTCACATTACGTAACAGTTAAATTATGATAAACAAATCCGCTTTAAACATCATTACAGAATTTTTAAAGCCATTTCATACCAGCCTGATTGCAGTAACAAAAGCACACCCGGTTGAAGTACTGCAGGAAGCGTATGATTTCGGACTGAATGTATTTGGTGAGAATAAAGTACAGGAACTTGTTGCCAAAGCAGAAGTGCTGCCAAAAGATATTCAATGGCATTTAATCGGACATTTGCAAAGCAATAAAGTTAAATATATAGCTCCTTTCATTCACATGATCCATTCCGTTGACAGCTTCAAACTGTTACAGGAAATCAACAAGGAAGCGAAAAAAAATGATCGTATTATACGTTGTCTTTTGCAGGTATACATAGCCAACGAAGACACAAAGTTTGGGCTGGATCAAAAAGAGCTTTTAGCCATTTTAACGCATCCGGAACTTGAACAATTGGAGCACATACAAATCAAAGGTTTGATGGGTATGGCAACAAACACAAATGATAAAGCTCAGATACGAAAAGAGTTTCATGGTCTGAGAGAATTATTTCATACACTTTCAAGAACCATTACTAAAAAGAATATTCAGTGGAGTGAAATTTCCATGGGCATGACTTCTGATTATGAAATTGCTGCAGAAGAAGGAAGCACCATGGTACGTATTGGAAGCGCAATCTTTGGAAGCAGGTAAATGCATTAAGCTTAAGTAATGC
>JAGKWN010000046.1 GCA_021151805.1 Cytophagaceae bacterium
AGAGCAGGAATTAAAATCAAGTCGAGGCCGGGCGTTTATTCGTGGATTCATATCCGTCAGCTGACGGACTCGGGTTCGAGTCCCGATTTCGCTTTTTTTTGACAACTATAATTCCAGTAGATAGTCTAAGTATAAATACCAATATTACATTTCTTCCAAAGTAATAAAATAAAAAAGTCCCCCGATTGACCGGGGGACTTTTTATTTGCTTTATATCAACCAGATTAAGCTTTAACAGACTTAACCGTTTTGATGATACGTGCAGCCACTTTGTATGGATCTGCAGCAGAGTTCGGACGACGATCTTCCAGGTAACCTTTCCAGCCTTTTTGAGGAACAAGAACAGGAATACGGATAGATGCACCACGGTCAGATACACCGTAGCTGAAATCGTGGATACTTGCAGTTTCGTGCTTACCAGTTAAACGTAAGTGGTTATCTGCACCGTATACTTCGATGTGTTCTTTAACTACCGGACGGAATGCTTCGCATACTTTATCGAAGATTTCTTTGCTTCCTGCAGTTCTTAATAATGTGTTAGAGAAGTTCGCGTGCATACCTGAACCATTCCAGTCAAGGTTACCAAGCGGCTTACAGTGCCAGTTTACAGATACACCGTATTTCTCACCGATTCTTTCTAATAAGTAACGACCCAACCAGATTTCATCACCAGCACGTTTAGCACCTTTAGCGAAGATCTGGAATTCCCACTGACCTGCAGCAACCTCAGCGTTGATACCTTCAACGTTAAGACCAGCTTCAAGACAAGCATCCAAATGCTCTTCAATGATATCGCGACCGAATGCATTGTTAGCACCTACTGAACAGTAGTAAGGACCTTGTGGTTTTGGATATCCGCCAGCAGGGAAACCTAATGGCATGTTTGTAGTAACGTCATATAAGAAATACTCCTGCTCGAAACCGAACCAGAAATCGTTATCATCATCTTCAATTGTTGCACGGCCATTAGTAGCGTGTGGTGTACCATCTGCATTAAGTACTTCGCACATTACTAGGTATCCGTTCTTTCTTTGAGGGTCCGGACAAATAAATACTGGTTTTAATAAACAGTCAGAAGAACCACCTGGTGCTTGTTCTGTAGAAGAACCGTCAAATGACCAGTTGCTGCAATCTTCTAATTTACCACTAAAATTATCTTCAATTTTAGTTTTGCTACGTAAGCTTTGAGTTGGTTTGTAACCATCAAGCCAGATGTACTCTAATTTTGCCTTTGCCATCGAAAATCAACTTGTTTATAGATAATTAATATGAATTGTAAATACTATGATGCAAATTTAAGCCTCTATTTGAAAAAAACTAATGTTTTTGAGCATAAGTCCCATCTGTTTTTGAACATTTTGGCATATAATCTTTCATTAGTCATCTAAATATTACTTATAAACTATTTTATATTGGATAAGTACAATTAAAAATGCATTTCTGTTAGATAATGCCTTTTTAAAATTGGAACAATGCTACTAAAGCCTAGCGAAGGAATAACAATTCACGGTATTTCGGTAATGGCCACATTTCATCATCAATAATCAACTCAAGCTTATCAACCGCATAGCGGATGGTTTCAAAGTAAGGCTTCACTTTATTGCAATATGCTTTTGCTTTCTCCGGCATATGTTCAATGATGTTCGCTTTTTTACGCTCTTCAGTCATTGCATCAACATCTGTTTGTATAGTGTTGATGTGTTTAGAGATTTCCTTTATAATTTCAATAATAGGTTTTGCTTCTTTTTCCAGACCAATATCTTTTAAGCCTTTCACATTTGTGATCAGTTTATTTTGATATTCAATGGCTGTAGGAATAATGTGGTTGATGGATAAATCACCAATTACACGACCTTCAATCTGGATTTTTTTGATATAATTTTCCTGCATGATTTCATAACGGGCTTCAAGCTCACGTTCAGAATAGATTTCATGCTTTTCAAATAATTTTTTAACCTTTGGCGTGATCCAGAAATCAAGCGCTTCAGGTGTTGTCATAACATTGTTTAAACCTCTTTTACCTGCTTCTTTTACCCACTCTTCGCTGTAGCCGTTGCCTTCAAAACGAATCTTCTTCGAAGCTTGTGTATAGTCACGCAATACGTTTGCGATGGCTACTTCTTTCTTCACACCTTTATCGATTTGTTTATCAACTTCAAGTTTGAATTGTACCAGTGTTTCTGCTACGATGGTATTTAATACCGTCATCGGTGATGCTGAATTGGCTGCACTACCTACTGCTCTGAATTCAAATTTATTTCCGGTGAATGCAAATGGCGACGTACGGTTTCTGTCTGTGTTATCAAGTAACAATTCAGGAATTTTATTGATCCCTAATTTCATATACATGTTATCGCCTTTATCAATGCGTACATTTCCATTTTTTTCCAATTCATCTAATACTTCAGATAGCTGTGTACCAAGGAAAACGGAAATGATTGCCGGCGGCGCTTCATTTGCACCCAAGCGGTGATCGTTACCTGCAGATGCAATAGAAGCACGCAACAGATCTGCATAGTCATTTACAGCCTTCACAACGTTTACAAGGAATGTAAGGAAGATCAGGTTTTCTTTAGGTTTGCTGCTTGGACTCAATAAATTCTTGCCGAAGTTTGTGCTTAATGCCCAGTTGTTATGTTTACCGCTTCCATTGATACCGGCAAATGGTTTTTCATGGAACAATACTTTCAAGCCATGCTTCTCTGCAACCTTGTGCATCAAGTCGCGGATCAACTGGTTGTGGTCGCAGGATAAATTACATTCTTCAAAAGTTGGTGCCATTTCGTACTGGCCTGGTGCTACTTCATTATGGCGTGTACGTGCAGGGATACCAAGCTTTAATGCTTCGATTTCAAAGTCGATCATGAAATCGTTTACTCTTGGCGGAATAGAACCGAAGTAGTGATCATCCAGCTGCTGGCCTCTGGATGGTGCATGACCAAATACGGTACGGCCTGCCATTAACAAATCCGGACGAGCATTAAACAAAGCTGCATCAACCAGGAAATATTCCTGCTCAGGGCCAAGGGTTGCAGTAACTTTCGTAATGTCTTTATCAAAGAACTGACAAACTTCTGTTGCTGCTTTATCAACCGCAGCTAAAGATTTTAATAGTGGTGCTTTATTATCTAACGATTCACCTGTATAGGAAACAAAGATTGTCGGAATACATAAAGTTGGCCCCATGATAAATGCCGGTGATGACGGATCCCAGGCTGTATAACCACGTGCCTCAAATGTAGAACGGATCCCCCCGTTCGGGAAGGATGATGCATCCGGTTCCTGTTGTACCAAAGCACTTCCTTTAAATTTTTCGAGCGCCTTGCCGTTATCGTCCAGGTCGAAGAACGAATCATGCTTTTCAGCAGTAGCATCTGTTAATGGCTGAAACCAGTGTGTGTAGTGTGTAACACCTTTTTCCATAGCCCAGCATTTCATACCGGCAGCAACTGCATCTGCAGTAATAGCGTCAATCTTCTCTCCTGTTTCTATCGCTGCAAGAACTACTTTAACAGCATCAGAAGAAATGTATCTTTTCATTGCATCTACGCCAAAGACATTCTCTCCAAAATAATCCGAAATTTTGCTGGATGGAGCAATAACTTTGATAGGCTGTCTATCATTCAGTGTTTCTAAAGCTTTAAAACGTAAATGGGCCATAATGAATATTGAACTATTTAATGTTGAATTTTAATCCTAAAACTAAAAAAATAGCATCGATTTTAAAGATATATGCTTCAATATTTATGAATAAATATAAAAAATCACGATAAATACGTAGAAGGTGCTAGTTTTTTAGAGTTAATTGTTGAATGAATTCTCCTGTCTGGATGCTGAAAATTATTCATTTTCTATCTATTTTTGGAGTTGAATACATACATTAACCACCATATCTTCTGAAAAAGATCTTATTATTCATTCTCCGGTATCTGTTTTATTGGATGACTTTTTTCTTCTTCGGAAGACTTTTCTTTTTGGTTTATCACATAAAACCAATTTTAAAACTTTCCATCCCGGAAACGCTGCTGAGCTTTATTTATGGACTAACCTTAGACATTTCTTTTGCATCCTACATTACTATACTGCCTGCAGCCATTCTTCCGGTTCTTTTACTAATGAAGATCAATCCGGATCGTGTGCAGAAAATTCTGCTGTACTATACTCTGTTCTGGACAATCTTAATAGCATTTATATACACCCTCGACGCTGAGCTTTTCTCTTTCTGGGGATTCCGTTTAGATAATACCTTATTCAGATATACTGGCACTTTTGGTGAAATGATTGGTTCTAGCCTTTCTTCACCTTTACTGATTCTGCTCCCTTTCTTCTTTCTCTTCGCATATATATTCTATAAAGTATATCTACGCTTTTTTCATGAGAAGAAATTTACAAGCATACACTTATGGCAATTACCAATAGCACTTGTATTGGCTGCAGCTTTGGTTATTCCTATTCGCGGCGGCTTACAGCAAATTCCAAATAATGAAAGTGTGGCCTATTATTCTACCAGCAGCTTATTAAACCAGGCAGCCTTGAATCCTCTATGGACATTGGCCCGATCAGTTATTGAGCAGAATGGACCTGACCTGGCACGTTATCGTTTTTTTGAAAGTAAAGATGCTGAAAAGTTGGTGCAGGCATCGCTACGGGAGACGTTTGTGAATGATAGTATTTTAAAAAATAACCGTCCGAATATTATCCTGATTGTGTGGGAAAGTTTAACGGCTAAAGTCGTTGACAGTCTTGTAACGCCTAAGCTTACAGGTATGAAAAAAGATGGCATTTATTTTTCAAGCATGTATGCCAGCGGCGACCGCAGTGATAAAGGATTGGTGGCATTATTAAGTGCTTATCCGGCACAGCCCGATTATTCCATCATGACTGAGCCCGGCAAGTCCAGAAGGCTTCCCTTCATCACACAACAGCTTAAAGCCGTCGGTTATAAAACCGGTTATATTTATGGCGGCGAACTTGAATTTGCAAACATGCGGTCATTCATGAATTATAACGGCTTTGACCAGATCATTGGCAAGTCAGACTTTCCTAAAGAAACCTGGGGAGCTAAATGGGGCGCGCACGATGAGTTTACATTCAATAAATTATTTTCTCTGGTTGAACAGCAAAGCAAAAAGCCGGAACCTTTCTTCTATACCTTATTTACATTAAGCAGTCACGAACCTTTTGATGTGCCCGCGAAACCTGTAATTGCAGGGAATTCCAAAACCGTACAATTCCAGAATGCTCATCATTATACAGATTCATGCTTCAATGCTTTTATAACCCAGGCACAAAAACAAGCCTGGTGGAATAATACATGGATCATTGTTGTTGCAGATCATGGACATGTTTTGCCGGGCAGTGAATATGCAAGCCATGCACCTTCAGAATTTAAGATTCCGATGCTTTGGTTGGGAGGCGTAGTAACTAAACAAAAAGAGATCAGCCGTACGTATTCTCAAATAAATCTGGCTCCTACCATTGCGGCTTATTTGGGATTAAAACCAGAGGAATTCAAATTTTCTAATCCAATGAATCTATCGGATTCAAGCGCTTCCAGTGCCTGGTATTCGTTTAATGATGGTTTTGCTCAGGTTGCTTCCAATAACCGGTATATGCTGTATAACCTGAATAGCAGGAATATAAGTGAGAAAAAAGGTACATATACGGCAAAAGAAATTGAAGAATCGCAGGCATTCCTGCAGGTCTTAATGGAGGATTTTTACCAGAAATAAGCTACCTTTGCAGAGTCATTAACAGCTTCTATTCAGCTGTTAATCATAATCCCATGAAAAAAGTTGCTTTCTATACCTTAGGCTGTAAATTGAATTTTTCAGAAACATCTACCATTGGCAGGATGTTTTCTGATAATGGATATGAAAAAGTAGAGTTTCATGAAAAGGCTGATGTGTATATCATCAACACCTGTTCGGTTACAGACCATGCAGATAAAAAATGCAAGAAGGTTGTTAAGGAAGCGTTACGTTATTCGCCCGGTGCTTTTGTCGGAATCATTGGTTGTTATGCTCAATTGAAGCCTGAAGAAATTGCACAGATCCCTGGTGTAGATGCGGTATTGGGAGCTTCAGAAAAATTTAAATTGTTTGAGTTACTGGGCGATTTTAATAAGCAGGATAAGGCAAGTATATACACCAGTGATATTGCCAATGCTACTGATTACTATTGCTCCTACTCCGTAAACGATCGTACCAGAACATTTTTAAAAGTTCAGGATGGTTGTGATTATTCATGCAGCTTCTGTACGATTCCTCTTGCGCGTGGCAACAGCCGCAGCGATACTATTGCAAACATTGTTAAAACAACCCAAGAGATTGCTGCGAAGGACGTTAAGGAAATTGTTCTGACCGGTGTGAACATTGGTGATTATGGAATCATTAATGGTGAACGCAGCACTTCCTTTTTAGACTTAATAAAAGAGCTGGATAATATAGAGGGAATTGAACGTTTCAGAATTTCTTCCATTGAACCGAACCTGCTTACGGATGAAATCATTTCGTTTGTAGCAACGTCTAAGCGTTTTGTTCCGCATTTTCATATTCCACTGCAGTCTGGAAATAATAAGATCCTTAAATTAATGCGCCGCCGTTATCAGCGGGAACTATATGCAGATCGTGTAGCTGCCATCAAAAAAATTATGCCACATGCATGTATTGGTGTAGATGTGATAGTTGGTTTCCCGGGCGAAACGGATGAAGATTTCAACGTTACCTATAATTTCCTGAATGAGCTGGATATTTCCTACTTGCATGTATTCAGTTACTCAGAGCGTGCTAATACGCTTGCAGCAACGATGAAAGGAAAACGTCCTAACAGAGACCGTAGCGAACGCAGTACCATGCTTAGAACACTTTCAGAAAAGAAAAGAAGATTCTTTTATGAACAGCATATAAGTGAAATTGCTGAAGTGTTGTTTGAAGCGGAAGAAGAAAACGGCAGCATGTTTGGTTTCACAAACAACTACATAAAAGTTGTTACTCCATACGATCCGCTATGGGTAAATGAATTAAAGAAAGTAAAATTGAAAACCATCAACTCCGAAGGATTGGTTGAGATAGAACCAATTTGGGAAAAGGTTATCTCTTAAATATTCAACAATTTGATTTATTGAAAAGTCTTGCTGATTCAGCAGGACTTTTTTTATGACCAATGAATGTATTGTAAATATATTTTTATTTCTTATCCATCCTGCATTTAAATATTATTATTTTTGGTGACACGAATTCTATTCAGTACCATTTACAGTATACATATCCCCTTCCGTATGAAACGATTTTCCATCCTTCTTTTTTGTTTGTTTTTATTCCAAAATTTATTTGCTGCAGATTATTATTGGGTTGGTGGAAACGGTAACTGGACAGATTATAGTCACCATTGGGCAACAACTTCCGGCGGAAATATATATCACCCGCAGATACCTGGGCCTTTAGATAATGTTATTATAGATAATAAATCGTTGTCAGGAAAAACAACGATTACACTTGATCAGACGATTGAATCATGCAGAAACTTTTCTATTTCTGCATCTAAAGATTCCGTGTTTTTATATTCAAATGCCACAGACCCTAGACTTTCTATTTATGGTTCAACGAGCTTAAGTCCGATGGTAAAAATCAGTTCTTCTATTAAGCTGTATTTTGAGTCATCTGCCAATGAAACATACAAACAGAATGGTGCTACAGTACCATGTTATGCAATATTTAATAATGTGGGCAGCTGGAAAATAACAGATTCCATAAATGTATACTCAATTCAACTTGTAAAAGGAAATGTTGATGCATCCGGCGTTCGTATTACAACAGAAAATTTTACGAAGGAATCGGTGACGGCTTCTGTGAATCTGACGAATACGAAAATATCGGTTTCTAATTTTTATTTGAAAAAAACTTCAGATATAACTTCAGGTACAACTATCCATGTCTTAACAAAAAAGTTTATATCTGTTCCCAGAATAACGCTATACGGCAATGCAATCATTGACTCTGTATTTTGCTCTGATAAACAAGCATACGTGGATTTATTTATATATGATGATGCAACTATCCGGTATGCTCAAATGCAAAACTGTGCTGGACTATCTATTAGTGGAATGATAGACCGGCTTGATATTATTGATATTCCTACACTTGTGAATTATTATGGAAATATCGGAACATTTAATATTTCAAATGCCAAAGAAATTTATCTTGAGGGAGATCTCTATATAGACAAATTAGCTGTAACAGGAAATTACAATTGCCATAACATATTACAAATTATTGGTGATGACGATGATGTAACAAAGTTAAATATCAATACTACTCTTACGAATTTTGATTATTGCTCATTTGCATATATTGATGCTTCGTATAAACCAATAATGGCTTACAATGCAGTAGATGGAGGTAATAATACCGGCATTACATTTTCATCTTATGCACTTGCTACAACGCTTTATAGAATTGGTGATGGTCTATGGTCTGATATCACAAAATGGTCATATACATCCAATGGGCCGCCGGCGAATTGTATACCAACAGTATATACAGATGTAATCTTTGATTCTCATTCATTTACAAAAGCAGATAATACTATAGATTTAAGTTATTCCGGTAGTGTCTGTAAAAACATTACAATTGAACAAATTAACACAACTCTTGTGTTAGATGGTACATTGCAATGTGCAGGAAATTTCTATTCTGCAATTCCGTTACAATATGATGGCACTTCAATTATTTTCATATCCAACAACACAAATACAATAAAGTTTAATAACATCTCTGTTGTAAATCCTCGCTTAAGCCTGGTTTTTTCGGGAAAAGGCACCTACAATTTATTGTCAGATATTATGTGTGAGTCTTTAGAAAATGATGGTTCGCATATAAATACCAATAATTACACGATTACCTCAACAAGTCAGATACGACTTGCAAAAGGATTTCTCAACGCATCGGCTTCAAAAATTTATTCAAATTTATTCGTGAGTAAGAGCGTCAATAAATTGGATTTTACAACAATTTATGTTTCTGCATATGCGGAATTTAATCAGAATAATTACGGAACTATAGTCCTTAATGGTAAATCAAATATATTAATTGATGGTAATTTTCCAGTAAAGCATTTAAAAATTGAAAAAAGCTCAGTAATTAGAGGAGGAAATATATCTTGTGATTCATTATCTGTAAGTAAAGGTATTGTTGTCAATACTTCTTTTGTGAATAAACTTGAGTTTGATTATTTTTATAATCCAGGTGTACAGCAATGTGGCATGTATAGCATTGTTAAGCCAATCGACGCTAGTATATTAATAATTTCGTCTAAGCGAAATGTTACATTTAATTATTTTTTATTTGAAAATGTGCAGGCAACAGGCAACGTATTGTACACTGCGACTAATAGTATTGATGGCCTTAAAAACTCAGGCATTACGTTTACCACTACTCAAGCCAAATCATTGTATTGGATTGGTGGATCTGGAAACTGGATGGATGCAACACACTGGTCGTTAGTGTCAGGAGGAGTCTCCACACAGTGTGTCCCTTCGAGAAACGACAATGTTTTCTTTGATAAAAATTCATTCCCCAATTCTGCTCCTGAAAAGATTTTTGTTGATGAGTTTGTTGAATGCAATAATTTTACATTCAGCAGAGATGCGCAGGTAATTTTTACGAGAACGGAATCAAATATGTCTGTGTTGAACAGCATTGACGTCTTTGGATCATTTTCCAGTAATAACAATTCTACCTTCTGGGTCACTGTAAATTTTTTTGGAAATAGTCCTTCAATTGTGAACGCCAATCATTCTGAGTTTATTACGTTGGTTGTTGATAAATCTGCAAAGATATCATTTACGAGTGACCTACAAACAAATGACGCATATTTGAAAAACGGTTCAGTTGTAATTCTGATATGATAATTTTAGCTCTTTCCAATGTTATACTCGATACATTTAACGTAACAAGTTCCATTGAAGATGAAGTAAGGGCTTACTTTTATAATGTGAACATACATACATTGATTGCCTCCAATAATAAATTAACAATCAAAAAAGATAATTCTTATTATTCTTTATACAATATGCAAGCTTATTGGAATTTAAAAAATGAAAGTTTCATTGAGCAGGCAAATCTTAATGTAAATACTATAAATATCAGCAATATTCATTTTGATCATTTAAAAGTATACCCTGGATCACGTTTGTATATTGATTCGGGAGACACCTTGTATATTCACAATTACATGGATATTACAGGACGTCCTTCACATCCTATTGAGATTGGCAGTAGCAACAGCACAGATGGCTTTATTCAGAACAACGGAGCTGTTTGCGGAGAATATTTATTTATTCATGACAATCATATTTTAAACAAATCAGGATTTGCGGGTTATTTAAGTTCAGATATTCAGAATAATTCAGGCTGGAATTTCAATTCTTCCTGTGACACCTTATTTTGTTCTTTTGATAAAGCCCCTTGTGAAGGCGACACATTACAATTAAATGTAGTAACGAATCAGAACCTTGTTAATCCTTTGTGGAAGGGACCTAACGGTTTCTCATCTACAACTGTTGCGCCTAAGATCAATAAAATATCATTACGGGATAAAGGATTATATACATTCACTTCCCTTCAGGGACAATGTTCTGTTTATATTGACCTTTTTGAAATGAAGTCCATTAACCTGGTTTCTCCAGGGGTATACTCAGGATATTTATCTCTGGATCAAATGACGACCGATAATATTATCTGGTTTTACAATAATACACCTATTCCCAATGAAACACAGATGATGATTTATATTGAGAAAAGTGGATATTACAATGCTCAAACAGTGTCATATAAGGGCTGTAAGTCTGAAAGTGATACGTTGTGGTACATAAATTATATGGATCCTGCATTTCAGCCTCAGTTAACAAGTATTGAAAGCAATGAAGAAAATAAAATCAAACTTGTATGGACTGATGTGGATCGTGAATCTTTCTATGTAGTTTCAGGAACTACTCCTACAAATACGTTTTTTCTGGACAAAGGAAAAACGCTTATGGATGATACGACCATTATTATAACGATCTCTGATCCTGGAGAATATTGCTTTTATGTTCAGGCTTTTCTTCCTGAAACAGATATGCTTGGTTTAAATTCAAATACCTTATGTATAATCAATTGGCCCGATGCGACTACCATTAAGCCTGATTTAACATCTATTGGACTGACGGACTCAAAAGAAATTGAAATAAAATGGACTGATCTGGATATTGAAACCGGATACATTATTTATAGCAAATTACCAGGTGCCGGAACTTTTACTCAAGATGAAATAGTAGCAGAAAACACAACCGCATTTACATTACCAAACACCGGTGATGGTGAATATTGTTTTTATATCCGGTCAAGTTTTGAAACACCAGAGGATCTCAGTCAGCCTTCTGATACCTTATGTTTAAATGTACATACAGAAGTTAGTACTGGAATTATATCTTCATCAACGAAGAATATTACTATCTACCCCAATCCTACCAATACGGGCATAGTAACGATTACGCCTGAAAACAATTCTACTTATTCAATCAGTATTGAAACAGTTCAGGGAGAAAAAGTTTATTATAAAGAAAATCAACGTGGAGTTGTTCAGGTTTCAGTCAATGAATATAAACAAGGTATATATCTTGTCAGAACGCAAAATGATAGCTTTTCAACGTGCGAAAAATTAATTATTACAAAATAAAATTAGAGAATAGAAAGAAAAAAAAGAGTCACGCTTATAGCGTGACTCTTTTTTTATCTTTTATCTGATTGCCATTGAAAAGGCTAGTCTGTGTGCTTTGTCGTAATAGCTTCCCAAATTCTGCCAATCAAAATGTTCAGAAGCACTCTCCACTCTGTTACGTTGTGTAATACGATCTCTGCGTGACAAGTGTACGAAATGATACATCTGGTCTGCTAATTGCTGTGCAGCATCGTGATAGCTTTTATGGAAACGGTTGGTTACATAGATACCTTTATTCTCGTTGTTTGGAATATTCTTTAATACGTAATCTCCAAAACCTGATAAATCCGAAGTGATAGCAGGTACACCGGAAGCCATACATTCAAGCGGCGTATAGCCCCATGGTTCGTAGTAGCTTGGGAATACACCCAAGTGGCAACCACGAACAAACTGTCCGTATTCCATACCGAATAATGGGTTCGTGCTCGCAATGAAATCCGGGTGGTAAACAACTTTTACTTTATCGTGTTGATTGTTCACCATGTTTGACTGACGGATGAAATTCAGTATTTCATCCTGGCTATCATAAACAAGGTTATGAGTTACTACTTTCGGCAGTTCGTGTGATTTCCATGAAAGCAATGTTCTTCTCAAACGCAGTTTCCAGTATTCATCTACAAACTTATTCAGATCCGGCAGCTTTAAGTCATCGCTGGATGCAGATGCTTCAAATAATTTATCCCCTACCTGCTGTACAATTGCATCGCAATTGCTGCGCACTTCTTCCATCACTGCACGTGACTGTAATACCTGCGGATTAATGGTATGGTAAGGTTGTTTGGTAATGAAGAACATTACTACAGTGGTATCTGTATTTTCTTCTTTCAAACGCCAGTTTAGACGTGCAAGGGCTTCAAGAGTAATATCGAAGCCTTTATTCTTGTATTCATAACGTCCTGAAGTAAAGAAATAAAGAGTCTTGTCCAGATCAAAGGTATAGCTTTGAAAAAAGTGACCGATAATAAATTCATGAATCTGGTCTTTATATTCTTTATGCAGGTTCTGGAATTCATGCAAGGCTGTGAAACGTTCGATGTTCAGACCGTTTGGTAAAACCATATCCGGAGTTCTGCCCAATAAAGATTCACATTCACGTGCGGTAACTTCACTAACAGTTGTAAACACATTTGCTCCGTGTGCTGCAGCGCGTTCAATCTTTACTGCCGGTTCAATATTGAAGTTTACAGCTTCCTTGTTCCAATCGTAATATGGCAGGTGGTCGTAGAAATTAGGATCGTTCATGGCCAGGTAGCGGCCCAATAAAGTAGCATGTGTAGTAAAGACAATGGAAGTCTTTACATGCTCCCGTCTCATTTCCGGGATAGCTGTACCAGTCATCCATTCATGGAAATGTGAAACGCATGGAACATCTCCTTTTACTTCATCAAGCTGTTGGTGGAATACTTTGGCAAGATATCCGAACGCAATCACCTGGTTTAACAAATCATCTCCATCCGGACTTGATATACCATGATTCTCCCAAAGCGTGTATTTAATTTCTCCTAATCTATAGAATGCTGAAAAGTGATTGATCAATACAACTTTCGGCCGGCCGGAAACCAGCCAGTATCCATAATGAACTTCATAACCCAGATCACGCATTTTTAATACTGCCTGTCCAAAAACATCATCGTAATTGTTTATGGGTTCAAATTCTGCGATGGCTTTATTGTGGAAATAAGGTCCTACCAGACAATACCGGTCACCCCAAACTTCAGTCATCGTTGGTACTTTCGAACGGATTACGGTATAGATCCCTCCTACTTGATTACATACTTCCCAGGCAACTTCGGTTAATAAACAGTCAGAATAGTTAGTGTTCATTCTAATAATTGGAATTAAAAGTCAATATTTTGTTGTACGTATAAAGTGTTTGATTGAATTTCGAGTGCCAGTAAATTTCCTAAGCCTTCCCGCTGACCTTTGAATACACATCCGTTATCGAGACATATATGAAGATCAACTGTTGCATTCCGGATCTGCTCTTCAATAGTTGTCAGTGCAGTTGGTGTGTGTCCGTGAATGATTATTCTACCTCCGGTTAATCGTGCATTTACCTCATAATCTCTGATCCACATCATTGAGTTATAATCTTTCAACGGGATTTCAGCTAAATGGTTTAAACCCGCATGAACGAATATATATCGCTCATCCTGAAAGTAATAAAACGTGTTGGTGATAAACTCCTGAACGTGGTATGGCACCGCATTCTGATTTTTCAATCCGTACGAATTCAATACTTCCCGGCCTCCGTTATAAAACCAGCGGTCATAGGCAGGTATGGAAAGCTGGGCATCCAAAAACATCTGTTCATGATTCCCTCTCAGGAAGACGCTGTTTTTAAACGTTTCCTTAATGTATATCAAATAATTAATTACACTTTTGCTATCGGGGCCACGGTCAATATAATCCCCTAAAAAAATAAACTGGTCTTCATTCGTTGGCTGCAGTTGATCTTCGACCAATGCTTTTAGGGTCTTAAAACAACCGTGAATATCAGCTATAACAAATGTTCGTCTCAAACTTTTCAGATTAACCTATACAATTTGCATTGCTTAAATATAGGTTAATTTGAGTTATATAAAAACACCCTGCAGAGATGCAGGGTGTTTTTATTACAAATGTTTACTACTTTCTTATTGCGGAAAGAATTTCAGCACTCATTGGCTTTACACCTGAACCGTAGAAATTGGTCAACTCGCCTTTTTCATTGATCAGATATTTACAAAAATTCCAGCCTGGCGCATCGCTGTTCCAGCCATTTTGCTTGGGATCGGTTAGCCATTTATACAAGGGATGTATATCATTTTCTTTGATGTTTACTTTCTCAAACATCTGAAAAGTAACACCATAATTTTTCTTACAGAAAGCACCTATTTCAGCTTCTGTACCTGCTTCCTGTCCACCGAAATCATTGCATGGAAAACCGAGTACCGCAACAGAATCTCCATGCAGTTCATGCAGTTTCTGCAGTTCTTCGTACTGAGGTGTATAACCGCATTTGGATGCTGTGTTTACAATCAGGATCTTTTTTCCTTTAAGCGTTGAAAGGTCAAAAGGTTTACCGTCTAAGGTGTTTACTTTGATAGTATAAATACTACTGTTTGTTGTCATTTCAGTTGCTGCAGGTCTGTTTTTTACGTCTTTGTTGATCCCCAGACAAGAGGAAAAAAACATCAGTAATGAATAAGGAATTGCCATGAGCCAGATTGGTTTAAGAGATACTTTCATAGAATTACATTTTTTCAGGAACTTCAATACCTAATAACAGCATACCATCTTTGATGGTTTTTGCAACGGCTCTGCTTAAAGCAATCCGCAGAGATTTAAGATGCTCGTCTGTCTCCTGAAAGATAGAAACTTCCGCATAAAATCTGTTATATTCTTTTGCTAAATCAAAGATATAATTGGCAATCGTTGACGGTGAATAATCTGCTCCGGCCTCACGGATCTTATCCGGAAAACGGCTCAGGATTTCAAGCACCGATACTTCAAACGGATGCAGGGTTTGGATGGTGCCATCTTTTGCCAGATTCTCATCAATGCCAAGCTCTACCGCTTTGCGTAAGATAGCAGAAATACGTGCGTGCGTGTATTGTACAAACGGGCCTGTATGCCCCTGGAAGTCGATCGATTCTTCCGGGTTAAACATCATCCGCTTTTTAGGGTCTACTTTTAATAAGAAATATTTCAAAGCTCCAAGACCCAGGATTTCGTATAAATGATTCGCCTGTTCTTCTGTAAATCCTTCTGTTTTTCCTTGTTCCAGCGTGCGGGCCTTAGACGTTTCGATCATTTCATTTACCAGATCATCCGCATCAACTACCGTACCTTCGCGGGATTTCATTTTGCCGCTTGGCAAGTCAACCATACCGTAAGACATGTGATACACGCCATTTGCATAAGGTTTGCCGAGTTTTTTCAGAATATGAATCAATACAATGAAGTGGTAATCCTGTTCATTGCCGACAACATATACGGAACGCTTGCAGCCAAAATCTTTGTATTTTAATTCTGCCGTACCAAGATCCTGTGTAATGTATACAGATGTACCGTCTGAACGTAGTACAAGTTTTTCATCCAACCCTTCAGCGGTAAGATCAATCCATACAGAACCGTCAGCACGTTTGTTGAATACACCTTTTGCTAAGCCTTCTTCAACAAGATCTTTACCCAGCAAATAGGTATTGGATTCATAATAGAAATGATCGAACGTAACGCCAATCTTTTTATAGGTTGCGTTGAAACCTTCATATACCCAGCCGTTCATGGTTTTCCAGAGATCGTATACTTCTTTGTCTCCCTGCTCCCATTTCAACAGCATTTCCTGCGCTTCTTTCAGAATAGGTGCTTCTTTCTTTGCTTTCTCTTCTTCAACGCCTGCAGCAACCAATACTTCAACTTCTTTTTTCAGTGCCTTATCAAAAGCAACATAGTATTTACCAACTAAATGATCGCCTTTCATTCCGGCACTTGCAGGTGTTTCGCCTGAACCGAATTTCTGGTAGGCAATCATTGATTTACAGATGTGGATCCCGCGGTCATTCACCAGATTAGCTTTTACAACATCATAGCCGTTGGCCTTCAGGATCTGACTAATGGAATAACCCAGGAAGTTGTTACGCAGGTGACCAAGATGCAATGGTTTATTGGTGTTTGGAGAAGAATACTCAACCATTACCTTTTCACCTTTGCCGTCTGCCAGCTGCGCGTAGTCGGGCTGCAGGAAGGAACTATATAATTGTTCAACCCATAAGGAGTCGTTAAAAACAATATTCAGGAATCCTTTGACAACGTTAAAAGAGGAAACAATGGCAGGAACATCACTGGCACAAAATGCTCCGATGCGCGCCCCAATCTGTTCCGGCGCCACTTTAGCCTGTTTAATGTATGGAAAAACAACCAGTGTAAGAGAACCTTCAAAATCCTTGCGTGTCGGTTCAAGTAAAATAGTTGAGGCATCAACAGAGATGGAAAATTCTTTTAATAAGCCTTTGGCTATGGATTCTTTTAATAAGAACGCAGGATTCATAAACGATTTTATAAGTGTATTGAACTACAAAGATGCTTATTTTTTTGCTGAATTCGCACAAGAAAATACAATTGATATCAGCACATAAGCCTTTTAGAATACTTCTATTAATCAATGGTTTAAATAAAAACGGGCAATTTCAATATTATTTTTACCGACTTTCATCAGAATCGATTGCATAGTATTTTTTTTTATATGATTATTGCAAACATTTAGCACTATAGCGCCATCATACATGGATAAATATTTCGACTTAATTGACCAGACATTCTATTTTCCCACAGAAGAATTTAAGCTGGTTAATAATGAATTGCATTTCAATGATTTCCCTTTAATGGATGTGATCAAGCAATATGGCACTCCGTTAAAACTGACATATTTGCCTAAGATCAGTTCTCAGATTTTGAAAGCAAAACAATGGTTCAACCAGGCTATTGCTGATAATAATTATTCGGGAACTTATACCTACTGCTATTGCACGAAATCATCGCACTTCAGTTTTGTATTAAATGAAGCGCTGAAAAATGATATTCATATTGAAACATCTTCGGCTTACGACATTCCGATTGTTCGAATTTTATTTGAAAATAATAAGATAACTAAAAATACCAACGTTATCTGCAATGGTTATAAGCGCGTTGAATACACAGACTATATCTGTGACCTGATTAATGAAGGCTTTAACTGTACGCCTATTTTAGATAATCTGGAAGAAATACATGCATATGAAAAAGGTGTAGAAACTACCTGCAACTTAGGTATACGCTTAGCTACAGACGAAGAACCTAAATTCGAATTCTATACATCTCGCTTAGGTTTCAGATACAACGATGTAGTGCAGTTCTATAAAGAAAAGATAGAACCGAATCCAAAGTTCAAATTGAAGATGCTGCATTTCTTCATTAACACCGGCATTAAAGATACTACGTATTACTGGAGTGAATTAAGCCGCTTTGTACACATGTACTGTACAATGAAAAAGATCAATCCGGACATGGATAGCATTGATATCGGTGGTGGCTGGCCGATCAAAACATCGGTTCACTTTGAATACGATTACAAATACATGGCTGATCAGATTGTAAAAACAATCAAGCGTGTATGTGACGAAGAAGGTGTAGCAACGCCTAATATTTTCACAGAGTTTGGAAGCTTTACCGTTGGTGAAAGTGGTGCTGCCGTATATTCTGTATTGGGAAGTAAATTGCAAAACGACAAGGAAGAATGGTACATGATCGATAGTTCTTTCATTACTACCCTACCTGATGTTTGGGGCTTAAGTCAAAAGTATTTATTGCTTGCCGTGAATGGCTGGGATAAACCCTACAAGAAAGTAAAGCTGGGAGGTATTACCTGCGACAGCATGGATTATTACAACTCTGAAGCACATCAGAACCTTGTATTCATGCCAGAACTGGACGAAAAAGAACCAACGTATATTGGTTTCTTCCATACAGGTGCATACCAGGAATCGCTAGGTGGTTATGGTGGTATTCAGCATTGCCTGGTACCGGCTCCTAAGCACATCCTGATCAATAAAGACGAAGCCGGTAACTACACGCATGAACTCTTCGCTCCTGAACAGACCAAGGAAAGCATGCTGAAGATATTGGGGTATAAGGCTTAACGCCGAAGGCGAAAGGCTTAAAGCTTTGTTCAAAAAAATCCAAATAACAAAAAGCAAATTTCAAACGATAAAATATTAAAGTAAAAAGAGCCTCATGAATTAATTCGTGAGGCTCTTTTTACTTTAATATTTTCGCTTTTAGCTTTAAGCCTTAGGCTTTACGCCCAAAATCAGCTCCGCCGCTTCCAGCAACGAATCTACTTTATATTTAGCACTTGTTTCTGTATTCGGGAATTCTTCAATCAGAATCGTTGGAATGTTTAGTTTATTTGCCGGAATGATATCACGCTCGCGGTCGCCAACCATCCAGGATTGAGCAATATCTATATTGTATTTGGCAATGGCTTTTTCAAACATCAGTGAGCCTGGTTTGCGGGACAAGGATTCTGAAATTGTTTGGTGATACGGGGAATAAAAATATTCGTCGATTAAGTTACCCGATTCCTGATCAAAATAATCGTGGCATTTGTACACATCTTCGTGCTGGTAGATACCTTTTGCAATCCCCGACTGGTTGGTGATAATAATCAGTAAATAACCAGCTTCTTTCAGCATTTTCAGTGCAGGTATAACACCGTCAATAATTTTGAATTCCTCAACTTTGTAGGTATAATTTACATTATCAACATTGATAACTCCATCCCGATCCAAAAACACGCACTTTTTTTTCATTCTTCAGATATTTTTTCAAAAATACTGAAGATTTCCTAATAATTTTGAACATCTTAATAGAGTATGATAGCAATTATTGGTGCCGGTATTTCAGGATTAACCCTTGCCTATGAACTGCAGAAGCAGGGAAAACCTTATATTTTATTTGAATCATCTTCACGTACAGGTGGTTATATTAACTCTGTACAAAATGGAAACTACCTGCTGGAGGTAGGTCCCAACTCTATTCTAGTTGATAAGAATTTCGAAAACTTTCTAAGAGAATTAAACTTAGCGGATAAAATCGAAGAAGCTGCCGCGGTTAATAAAAACAGATTTATTTATAAAAATGGTAAGATCCGGAAAATGCCTTCCGGCCCGTTGAGTTTATTAAGCTCCTCATTCTTTTCATTCAAGACCAAAGCAGCCATTTTTAAGGAATTTTCGAATACAAGTAAAACCACTTTGAATGAAACCGTATCTGATTTTTTCACACGCAGATTTACAAAGGAATTAACAGAATATACCGTTGATCCTTTTGCTACCGGTGTGTATGCTGGTGACATCAAGCAGCTGATCATGGAAGAAACCTTTCCGCAGGTTGTTGCTTTTGAAAAGGAATTTGGCAGTGTATTGAAAGGTGTTTTTAAAAAGGGCTTCGGTGGACGTAGAAAGACCGCTACGCTGCAAGGCGGACTCCAGACACTTACAGATACTATTACCGCCTCTCTTAAGCACATCTCTTACAATTCAAAGGTACTGTCATTGCAGAAGACCGGATCTGTTTATAATCTGCAGGTGCAACTAGATACTGAAGTTAAACAAATTGAGGTATCTCAGGTTGTTTTCTGTACAACGGCATTTCATTCGGCAGAAATCCTGAACGAATATTCGCCAGCTGTTGCCGGCAAATTAAGACAAGTAACTTATGCACCTATTAAAGCTGCTTATGTAGCTTTTAAACGTGCAGATGTGACACATCCGATGAATGGCTTCGGTTGTCTATATCCTTCCGCAGAGAAAAGTTTTCTGGCCGGAACCATCTGGAACAGCAGCATTTTTAAAAATCGTTGTCCGGCAGATGAGATCCTTGCAACTTCCTTCATTGGGGGCATGCATCACCCGGAATATACGCGCTTACCGGATGAAGAAATCAAGCAACGTGCTGTACAACAACTGACAAAAGATTTAGAGATCAAAGGGACTCCGACCTATGTGCATATTGCTGGCTGGGATAAGGCAATACCTCAATACGACCTGTCGTTAAAAGAAGCAAAAGAAGCAATCAAAGGGTTGGAAACACAGCATATATACTTTTCATCCAACTGGACGCAGGCTATTTCATTGGGTAGTTGTGTGCAGAATGCTCAGCTGTTAGCCGGAACACTTTAAAATTTACATGGAAGCTATTAAGTTGGGTATAATATCCCCACTTTAGAAAAATTATTGTCTGCGTAGTTTACGCATTGCGGAAACATTATTAACTTTGAACATGAGTAAAAATCTGGTAATTGTACCAACGTATAACGAAATAGAAAACATTGGCTTATTGATTGATAAAGTCATGAGTCTTTCTACTCCGTTCGACATTTTAGTTGTTGAAGACAATTCACCGGATGGCACAGCTGATGTTGTAAAGGAATTTATGACTAAATACCCTAGCCGGGTATTTATGTTACAGCGCCAAGGAAAGTTAGGTTTGGGAACAGCATACATTGCCGGCTTTACCTATGGAATCGCAAACGGCTATGATTACCTGTGCGAAATGGATGCCGATTTCTCTCACAATCCTGAAGATTTGATTAACCTGCATAATGCCTGCGAAAAAGATGGCGCTGATGTAGCTATTGGCAGCAGATATGTAAACGGTGTTACAGTTGTTAACTGGCCAATCGGTCGCGTATTAATGTCGTTCTTTGCCAGCAAATATGTTCAGATTATTACCGGCATGCCTATTGAAGATGCTACGGCTGGTTTTAAATGCTACAGCAGAAAAGTATTGGAAACAATTCCTTATCAAAAGGTAAAGTTCGTCGGTTATGCATTCCAGATTCAGATGAAATTTTTGTGCTGGAAATATGGCTTTATTTTAAAAGAAGTACCTATTATTTTTATGGACAGAACCAGAGGTACATCAAAAATGTCTATGAGTATTTTTAAAGAAGCAATTTTTGGAGTACTCTTAATGAAATTTAAAAGCTTCTTTAAAACCTATCACCCAACTCCGATAGAAAATTCCAAATAACAAATCTCAAATACCAAAGCAGATTAGTTTGATCGGTGTACTTAAGTTATCAATGTAACGATAATGGAAAAAACACTTTCAATATCTCATTCACTGTGAAAAACAAATCGTATTAAAAAATCCGGTTAGATAGAGAACACTTACACTTTACACTCTAAACTCTTCACTGTTTCAATTGAATTTAATTGACTTCACCGGACTTACTCTTGAAATGAAATAGATCGGTGCCCATAATACAAGACTCAGCACGCCCAAGCCTGCTGCATTCACCAGAATAATGGCAAACCAAGGGAATTCTATTGGTACGGAGTTCATAAAATAATTCTCTGCATCAAGCGGTACAATGCCTGTATAATACTGAAGCGCGCATAGTGCCAGGGCAACTATATTTCCGGAAATCATTCCGGTCAATATAATCTTAAAACCATTCCAGAGAAAGATTTTACTAACCTCTGTATTCGTTGTTCCGAAAGCCTTCAGTAAGCCTACCATTGGGGTGCGTTCCATGATCATTACAATCAAGGTAGCAACGATTACAAAAATGGATACACCCATGATCAATACCAGGAAGATTGTTACATTTCGGTTGAGCAGGTCCAACCAGTCAAATATCTGTAGGTATTTATCGGTGATCAATTGAATCTGCATATCATAATCCATTTTTTTATAGACCAGGCTTGCTGTAGTATCCAGCATATTAAAATCAGAAACATAAATTTCCATGCCACCGATCTGTTTCGGAGACCATCCGCTCAACACTCTGTTTAATTGAATGTCACCGACAATAAAAAGTTCATCAAGCTCTTCAAGTCCGGTTTGATAAATGCCGCATATTTCTACCTTTCTGAATCTTGGTGGGTTCTGTACAAAATACAACAGTAAGCTATCGCCTATTTTAATTTTTAATTTAGCGGCTATTTTTTCACTTACGATAATTTGTTTGGAATAAACACTATCGTTGAATTTGATAAAGGAGCCTGCAACGATATTATTTTTAAATCTTTCAATGTCAAAATCAGGTCCTACCCCTTTTAAAATCACACCTTGGATTTCAGTATCGGATTTTAATAAACAAGGTTTATGCGAAACGCCCTGTACATGTTGAACAGTAGGAATGGCCTTTATGGAATCGAGGGTACTGCGTTGAATGATAAACGGGCTTTCTTCATACGATTTATCCAGGTCGTATTTGGTCAGGTGAATGTGAGCACCAAAACTGAATATCTTTTCACGTATACTTGTTTTAAAGCCATCAAGAATACATAAAGAAGTCACAGACAATAAAAAGCCAAGAAATATAATGATCACAGCAATCCTGTGTACAAGGGAAGAAAATGACTGCCGGTCATTTTTTTGTATTCTTGACGATATAAAGTAATAAAGATTCAAATTTTACTAATTTTGAGAGAAATACTCACATTCAAATATACAGATTCTATGCGTATTAAAGGATTCTTCTCGACGATAATTATCGGATTACCTTTATACATGATTTTTTCATGTTCCTCCACTCCTACTCATACAAGTATTTCAACAGAAACGCAATCGGTCTCTGTATCTCAGGTAGCTCCTCAAAGTCCTGCTCCTAAACTTAAGGTGGGTGCAGAACGTCTGGGTTCTTATATGGCTTTGTTGAAAAATAAACGAGTGGCCCTGGTGGTGAATCATACAGCCATGGTCTCACAGACACATTTGTTAGATACGCTTCTTTCTTTAGGTATACAAGTGAAAAAGATTCTTGCTCCGGAACATGGTTTCAGAGGTACGGCTGATGCCGGCGAGCATGTGGATTCATATACAGATAAAAAGACCGGCGTGCCTGTTGTTTCCTTATATGGAAATAATAAAAAACCAAGTGCTGAGCAGTTGGCCGATATTGATATTGTGGTGTATGATATTCAGGATGTAGGTGTACGTTTCTTTACATACATTTCTACTTTATATCTGGTGATGGAAAGTTGTGCGGAGAACAACAAGGAACTACTTGTACTGGATCGGCCAAATCCAAATGGTGATTATGTTGATGGACCTGTGCTGGATATGAAGTTAAAATCTTTTGTTGGAATGTTGCCTTTGCCGATTGTACATGGCTTAACGGTTGGCGAGCTTACCCAAATGATTCAGGGAGAAAAATGGCTTAAAGACAGTCTTGTTTGCAAGTACACGGTAATACCTGTAGAAAACTATACGCACAAGACCGAATATATTCTCCCTATCAAACCCTCTCCCAACATGCCGAATAACCAGGCAATACGCCTGTACCCTTCTTTAGGTATGTTTGAAGGAACGAATGTAAGTGTAGGTCGTGGAACGTATTTCCCTTTCCAGGTTGTTGGCTCTCCCTTTACAACAGATACAGCTTTTTCATTTACTCCGGTAAGTATTGTGGGTATGTCTAAAGATCCCATGCATATGAATAAAAAATGTTATGGCTTTGATTTACGTAACGTCACGCCAGCAAAAAAAGTAGACCTGAGCTATGTGATCAATATGTATACATTGTCATCAGATAAAGCCGGGTACTTCGGAAAAAATAATTTCTTTGATAAACTCGCTGGCACTACTCAGCTGAAGCAGCAGATTATTGAAAAAAAACCGGAAGAAGAAATCCGCAAAACCTGGGCCGCGGGTTTGCAGACATATAAAACCATGCGCATAAAATATTTACTGTATACAGACTTTGAATAATAGTAGTAAGTTGTCAGTAAACAGTGGTCAGTAAATTAATTGTCTACCTGTTTACTGACTACTGACTACTGACTACTAAATATTATGAAATTACGGATTATATATATGGGTACGCCAGACTTTGCAGTACCCAGCCTGGAGTTGTTGATAGAACAGGGCTTTGATGTGGCTGCTGTTGTTACGGCACCTGATAAACCTGCGGGCAGAGGATTGAAGATACAGTATTCGGCTGTAAAAGAATCTGCATTGAAATACAACATACCCGTATTACAACCTGAAAAATTAAAGGATGAAAGTTTTATAGAAGAACTGAAATCCTACCAGGCGAATTTATTTATTGTTGTTGCATTCCGCATGCTGCCGGAGGTTATCTGGCAAATGCCGGCTGTAGGAACATTCAATCTGCATGGTTCCCTGCTCCCTAAATACCAGGGTGCAGCACCTATCAACTGGGCCATTATTAACGGTGAAAAAGAAACCGGCTGTACAACTTTTTTTCTGAAACATCAGATCGACACGGGCGATGTTTTGTTACAGGAGAAAATTATAATGGAAGATGACGATACATTTGAAACGGTTTATAACAAATTAAAAGTTATTGGTGCTGATCTGGTACTTAAAACGGTGCGCATGATCGAATCTGAAAACTATACAGCCATGCCGCAGCAAGGTACGCCCATACACGCGCCGAAGATCTATAAAGAAACCGGTTTGATCGATTGGAGTAAATCATGCGTTGCCATTAACAATCTTATCCGTGGTTTAAATCCCTTTCCTGCTGCATGGTTCGTTCATCAGGATAAGAGTATAAAAATATTTAAAGCATCGACGACTGTACAGTCAACGAATGTTCCGGTGGGGACGATTGTTTCAGATAACAAATCATTTGCAAAAATTGCCTGTGCAGACGGATGGCTGAACATGCTAGAAATTCAAATGGAAGGAAAAAAACGCATGCTTATTCAGGATTTCTTAAAAGGAAATAAATTATGATTCATTCTATTATTGTTGCCCAGTCTCAAAACCATGCCATCGGAATCAACAATACCCTGCCGTGGCATTTGCCTGCAGACTTGAAACGTTTTAAAGCTATAACCATGGGGCATCACATGATCATGGGCAGGAAAACATATGAATCTATAGGCAAACCTCTACCTGGCCGTACAAGTATTGTTATTACCCGTAATAAAGATTTGCAGTACGAAGGTTGTGTCATGGCACATTCCCTGGAAGAAGCGTTTAAAATAGCTGAACGCAACAATGAAACAGAAGCTTTTGTAATTGGTGGCGCTGACCTGATCAAACAAGCAATTGAGAGCTGTGATAAATTATATCTTACCACGATTCATCAGGATTTTGAAGGTGATACATTTTTAAATGAACTATCATCTGAGTGGAAAGTGATTGAACATGCAGATCATACACCTGATGAAAAAAATCTGTATTCGTATTCGTTTATTACTTACAAAAAATAAACACTGAAGATATTTTATAATTAAACCTCCAAGGTTTTTAAACCTTAGAGGTCTCGTTTCTTAGATTTGCTAATACTATATTTTCTTTTTTGAATCCACTAATCAAGTAAATCCCATTTGCCACGTCGAACAGACAAACTACCTCAGGATATACAACTTTCCCCAATCGTGTTTAAATGCTTTATCGCCTGCGTTTTCCCGGTGTTCAAACGTTTGGGTATCATCTTTGATAATTACTCTGTACAGGTAAACGCCATTCGCTAAACGGTCTCCGTATTGATCTGTTCCGTTCCATGCATACTCAGAAATGTTATTACCTATATGAATCGGCCCAAGCTCATCTTTGAAAATTTCTTTTACTACAATTCCGGAGATAGTCATGATCTGTATTTTCAGATCAGATGGAACTGTTGTTCCCGATAAGGTAAATACAAAGCGTGTACTCGTTGAAAAAGGATTTGGATACGGGTAGAAATAAGAAATGGTTGGTTTATTTTCAACCTTGAATGTAATTTTAAATGTATTGTTTCCAGCTTTATTTCCTGTCGCATCCTGGCCTTGCACGCTGAGTATGTATGTCCCATCGGGCAAACCTACAGGTTTAATCTCAGCAACAAACGTATTGGTTTTCGATTGCTGTAAACTCCATGACTGCACGATCGGATTAGTTGATGTTATCTGAACAGGAACTGTTTGTCCCGGATATTGTAAAAATAATTTAATACTTGAAGGATCTGTCATCAAGAGGTATTTATTGTTATCACGCAGGGATATATTGATTAGCGGACTGGCAGAAACAAGATCACCATCAAAAATACGAACACCGTCAAATGCTACTTCAAGTAGCGGCTGTGTCTTATCTGCTTCCACAAAAAAAGTAGTTTCCAGCACATTGTTGGAATAATACTGCTCCGGTTGAATCTGCGGATTAACGTATGCCTGCAGATAATTTTTCCCAACCCATCCTTTGGTAGGTATTTTATAAGTGAACAATAAATTCTGGTTGGCAGGAAGCGCCGTGTATACTACTGTATCTACCTTCAGCGTACCGGATTCATTCCGGATAGAATAAACTACTTTTATGGGTTTGGTAAAATCCAGGTTTGAGATATTGTCAAATCTGTAAGTCATAGATATCGTATCTCCTTCTGAACGGGTCTGCGCAGCATATTTATCCAGCCCAATCACATAAGGATTTAGTGTCCCTTCCGGCACACCTGAATAAATGATTTGCCATTTTCTTAATTCGGCAGGAGTTAGATTGATATCATCTTTTATATTCAACAGCAGTTTACAGTATGCATGTACACCGTCTGTTAAGTATGCTCCGCTCAGGTCTAATGAATCTGTTTTAGGAACAGATACTGTATCAAGAATATTTCCTGATACAGAATACCGGATCAGTTGAATGGATGTTATATCGTTAGCAGAAGAATCAATACCCAGGTACATTTTACCCCATTTGCTGGAAGGGCCAATTAAGTCTGTAAGCATTGAACCTTTATCATAAAAGCCGGTAAGTACTGTATCAATTTCAACATAAGAATCTGTTGCAGTACTTAAATTTACTTTCTCACTCATCGGTACAGTCTCGTTACGCTTGGTAACAAGTATAAATGGCTGCTGACCGGAAGTAAGATTGGCAATTGCAGTCGCATGAAGTGAATCACGGAAATAATTCGTTAGCACTTGTACCCATTGGTCTTTTAAACTATTTCCATCATTCAGTAAAATAATGTAATCGTTTTTATTGGTATTTTGAATAGCCTTAATAAAGGCATCTGCATCACGGCCATATGTGCCTACATTACTTGGGGAAGTATTTGTCTGGTTTGGTGAAGAAATCTCCTGAACATATCGTGTATCAAAATTCTGGCCACAGTAAAACCAGCCATCGGTATTTGGTTGATATGTTATGGGTTCCAGGGAAGAACGATCCAGGATCAATAAAAAGAAACCACCGTTACCAACACAATTGTAATCAACTGATGATTGTAGTATAGGTAGATTATTCAGACTTAAAAGTGTCTCATCGTGTTCTGCAACAATACGTCCTCCTATTGCCCGTGCTTTTAATGCAACAGACGTTGCCGGAAATTCCCATTTCAATGTATTCTTGTTATACTTTAATCCGGTTAGTGTATTTTCCTGAAACTGATCAATCGTTGTCTGTGACCAGCCTGGCTTGCTATTTTTAATATAAATAAACGAACTGTTATCCCACAAGGTATCTTCACCCGTTGCTATTGCATTGAAACGAACCCGCCAGAAATAGACAATGCTATCTGATGGCACAATATTACTCAATAATTGTGGTGACCAGGATGGTAAAGAACCAGAAGTAACAACTTTAGATTGTTTAAAAGGACTGGTAAATTTTTTAGTCGTATCAACTTCAAAGTAATAATCTGTTTCTGCAATAAGTAAGTTGGTTGGTTGTGCAAGTAACATAACCGGCTGACTGGAAACTATACTATAGTTAAGCGGAAACAAACATTTGACCGCACTGGTCGGCATAAAATAATTCAGATAAGCAATATTATTATCTTTTCTGATTTCCTTTAATGAGTCAGCAGGATCTATCTGAATTTCAAACCTGTTATTTCCTGAAAAATCGCTTTCATTGTTTGATACCGATATGGTAATGGAATCTCTATATGAAACAGGAACGATATTCGCCTGATAGCTTTTTATCAATACATTATTTACATAGCGCTTAACAATAACTTCAACCGTTTTGTTTGTTGTGCTCCCGTAGTTATCAATCGGTATTGAAATGGTGAAAGGATCCTGGGAAGTGATTTTAGTACCATTATCCGGAACAAGTGAGCAAACCCTTTCTGCTGTTTGATTGTCTCCATAGATTGCATAATCGGGCTTGGACGGACTGTACATTCTTAACGCAGGATCACCGGATAAATTCATCTGAGTAATTTGTCCCTGAGCAGTAATATCTGTAGCAGCATTGATGCTGTTCATTGAATCAATAACTTTTCTCTGAATAAAACCTATGGATTTGTTTCTGTATCGTTCATCGTTGAATTGAAAGTTGTAATAATAAGTAGAATATTCATTCAGATCATTTGTATAACCAATATCTGTATGACCAAGTACAGTAATGGCGCCTAACTTCGGTGTATTAATCCAGTCTTCTGCAAATGAATACGTACTGAAAATATCAGCCGAAGTACAGCCGTTCATCAACAACATGGGGTACTTTCCGGTATTCTTATATCCGTAAATAGGATTGGATACAAAACCAATGTCGATATCGCTAACCTCTGCAGAAGAGTGCCCAAATAAGGTTAATAAAGAAATTCCATTATTAATATCCGTTGAAATCCCTGAAATCAGTTGATCATCAATAGCTCCATTCTGCAGATTCTTGACATAGGTTTTAATGACACGACCACCGAAATACGGAGCTTGAAAATAGGCTTTATAGGTATCAATAAATTTTTTAAACAGCGTTATTTCTTCAGTTGTTTTCCCACCGCTCAAATGAACTGCTTTTTTTCTCCAGATCAGGTTTGAATCAAGTGATTCATGCAGCCGTACTTTTTCAAGATACTCATCAATTTCATGAGCTGTCCTTGCAGGTACGCGTCCGGTGTGAATTTGCGCAGCATGATTGGCATCAATACTGAACATGAGATCAGAGCCTGGCGCACCGAATGTAGGAACAAAGCTTACGAGCTTCGTTTTATAGTCTGTGCTGTTCCAGAATGACGAAGGATTTTTTCTGTAATAAAATGAATTGCCCTGATTAGAAATAAAGGCACCCAAAGATGGTACAGTTCCTTTGCCTAATATTAAAAGATATTTTTCATCGGGGTTTGCAAGAATAATCTCATCGCAGTAGCGTTTAATAGCCAATGGTGTCCATTCGCCATAGCTGAAAACATTGCATAATTTTTCGAAGGAACATTTTCCTGAAGAATACCCACCTCCTTTCACCGAGCTTCTATAAGCAACATACTGTTGCGCTGAAGATGCAAATACTTCCGGATAAATAATATTGAATGCGTTCGTAAATTCAGGAATGCTTAAATCAACAGGTGTTATCGCAGCAACTTTATTGAACGTTGTATTTTGAATGAATAACTGTTTAACCGTTGATGCAACATTCAACACAGCCTTTGAATTACTTATTGAATATGGAACAACTTCCTGATTCAAAAAGTCTGTGTTGTTTATGATGAATACCGGTGCAGTGATGTTAGAGATCTGTATCTTTTTGTCGCCAGCTTCAGCATTATCTAAAAAGGCGATTTGGTTTACTGCATTGGTGAGCGTATAATTCCGGGGATACAATACTTTAATGTATGTTGGAGCAATAAAGTCATATGTGTTATTGAATACCTGGATATTGCAATTTAAACTTGAATTGTTCTGTAAATAAGATGCTGGTATTTGTACGCTTACTTTTCCGTAGTCATAATTATTGAAGGAGGGAAAAGTAAACGTAAAATCAGGTGATGAAGTATTTCCAATAAGCAACTTTACATTCCTTCCAGTAGCAGGATACCCACCCACAACCTGCACTTCAATCTTTACAACAGCTGCCGGATCTGGATTTACATTGGTGAGCGGTATAGAGAAGTTTTGTGCTACGGGTGAACCATTGGTTTGAATAGGTGCGCCAAACCAGCCTTCACCCTGATCATAATCACATTTTACAGTTGCTTGTGAATAATAGGTTCCTATATAATATCGGTCGGTATATACTGCTAAGTATTGTTCATAATACCATGTTGATGGTGTTGTGGTGGCAGGTATAGCGCTGTTCAGCATTCGTTTGCCCGGCGCAGCACCTATTGTTAAAAAATAAGCGCAGGTATCAGACAGGATATTGTAGTATTTATGAGCCTGTAAACCCGTACCATAAAGCAATGAATCAAGCGTACCATCATTTCTTTTCCCATAAAAAAATAGTGTGTCGTTATTCAGATATACCGCTTGCTCCTGTCCACGAAACCACATCTGTAAATTGGTAAGATCGCTGGTATTGATTCCTGCAGTTTGAAGTTGATTGAATGGAACCGCATAAATTCCAGTCTGGTATGTTTTTATTTTGTAATACTGTTGACCGGATACGATCCACTCCGAGCCCTTTTGGCACAACGCAGATAAAGAAACAAGCATAAAAAAAATGCTTAGCTCTAATTTCTTTATATGCCGGCAAATGCGCATTTACTTATTTAAACTTATCAAAGGAAAATTTAAGAGAGAATACATTTGAATAAAGCGATTCAGAAAAATTACCCAGGTCGGTCAATGCATAATCAATGGTAAACTTGCTGATTTTTACACCCAGACCAAAGTTCGGTTGTACAGAAGTTGAGTAATTTCCTTCGAATGTTTTAATACGTTGAATATTTCCCATACCAAATCGTAGAAATACAATTTTCATATAATCCAGTTCAATTCCAGCCGCCGGATCGATGGAGAATACGCCAGTTCGGATCGCTGTATTCCTTTTACCATCAAACGTAATTATCAGGTCGGTGGCTGCCAATAGTCCGATTTTTTTTGTGATTTTGAAGTTGCGTGCCACACCTGGAATAAGTCTTGGCAAGGTTACTTCAACAGAATTTTTGGGCAGCAGGTTGCCTGTTTGTGCATATACATCTTTTAACAGCGCTGTATTGTATGACCAGGCATTGAATGTTCCGGTAATATCACGGGCAACAAGACCCAGCTCCCATTTTCCAGCCTTATATTGAGCGCCGGCATCAAACCCAAACCCCCAGGCGGTAGCAAATGAGCCTACGGTGCGGTTAATGATCTTTAGATTTACACCCAGATTCAGGCCTTCAATCAGTTTGCTTTTGCGTGCATAGGAAATCAAAAAGGCGTAATCAGCAGCAGAGAAAAATTTAATGTTATTGTAGTTTATTTTTCCATTGGCATTGCCGTCTCCATCAAACAGGTATCTGGTGTCGGGAATATCATCGATCCCAAAACGGATGATCGAAGCTGCTATCACACTCTGGGAATCCAGCCTTGTAGCAAAGCCTGCATAATCGTATTTGGCAATACCAGCAAAATATTCAGCATGCATCAGACCCACATCATATTTCGTTGTAATGCGCTGCAGACCTGCCGGATTCCAATAGGCTGATGTTACATCGTTTACAGCTGCCGATTGGACATTAGACATCCCAAACGCTCTTGCACCAATACCTATTGCAAGGAATTCGTTACTGTACTTCGGAGTATATATTTGGGAAAGGGAGGTAAATATTTGAAAAACAAACAGTAAAAATAATACTACCCTTTTATTTATAGTTAACATATCCATTCAACGCTATTAATACGCTGTATATTTTGTTTATTTACACGATATTACAAAAAAACTAAACAATCGTCTATTTTTTATACTTTTATATCATCTAAACCTTATTTAATTCAAAATAAAATGAAGACAAATCACATTCTCGTATTCGCTTTTATTTCTTTTTTATTTGCTATTTCCTGTACCAAGCCAGACAATGGTTCTGCTAAAGAGCAAACCAAAGACACTACTGTCGTAATTTCTGTTGCCGATCAACTACTTATTTTAAGTGATTCCGCAGATGCACAATGGGATAAAATGATGGAGGCCGACAGCCAGAAATTTGCTGACATCAAGCGTTTACTGGAAGAGATTTCTTATTGCAAAAAATACAATGAAAAAGCAGTCGCGCAGTTATTAAAGTACAGAGAAGAGGTTTTCGCGATCCGCTATACACAAACGAGTATGAATGATTCGTTGATTGATCTGTATGATGAAAAAACAACGGACCTGATCAATAAAGTACGTAACCTGAAATCACAAACGGAAGAAATCGTCCAGCACCCATTGGCAGCACAATTAGAGAATGAAATAATAAAAGCTGATACGGATGATATCCTCGTATACAGAAAAAATTATGATCAGATCGTAGAGGTATACAATAGCTTCCTTGAAGCAAACAAAGAAGCTATTGCAAAAAATCCATCTCTTAATAAATATCAGAAGAAAAAGACATTTTCAGTGCCTGCTTCACAGGTTCAGCCTGCTTAATTCTTCTTTTACAAAGTCCATTAATTCTTTAATATACGCTTTACTGAAATCAAATTTGATCCCGGCGGCTTTATAAACCTCCGGGATTGATTTTGTATAGCCCAGTGCTAACGCCTGTTTATATAACGCATATCCTTTTTCAGGATCTTTTTTGTAATTCCTCCACACAGCAATCGCACCTAGTTGAGCCATGCCATATTCAATGTAATAAAACGGTACTTCAAAAAGGTGAAGTTGTTTTTGCCATGCCGTTAAGCGGTAGTTTTCAAGACCGCTCCAATCCGTTGTGCTGTTTGAGAATGGATAGAATGATTCTTTCCACATCTGCTCTCTTTCCTCCGGCGTGTGAACAGGTTTCTGATAGATCGTATGCTGGAACAAATCTATTGTTGCAACCCATGGCATCGTTTGTAACACACTTTCCAGATGTTCACGTTTTGCTCTGTTCAGGTCTTTAGGATCTTTAAAGAAAACATCCCAATGCTCCATGCTCATCAGTTCCATTGACATGGATGCTAACTCAGCAACTTCAGAAGTTGGATGTTTGAATACATTCAACTCAAGATTAGCCGTCAGGAAAGAATGTAAAGCATGACCGCCTTCATGTACCATGGTTACCAGGTCTCTTAAGGACTGCGTTGCATTCATGAAAATGAACGGAACACCTGTTTCATCCAATGGGTAGTTGTATCCACCGGGTGCCTTGCCTTTGCGGGACATCAGATCCAGGTGGCCCATCTTTTTCATGGTGGCAATACAATCGGCAGAGTAGTTGTCTAAGGCAGAGAAACAGGTAATTGTTTTTTCTGTCAGATCATCTGCATCCGCAAATGGTTTCAATGGTGTGTCACCAAAATAATTGACAGATAAATCCCAAGGTCTTAACGTATCAAGCTTCAATGCTTTTTTACGATCTTCGGCCAGGGTATTCAATATTGGTACTACTTCAGATTTAATTGCATCGTGGAATGCGTAACAATCATCAGGTGTATAATCAAAACGCCCCATGGCGCTGAACATATAATCCCTGAAATTGCTGAAGCCTGCATTCAGCGCAACCTGATGGCGCAAACCTATCAGTGTTGTATACAGATTGTTTAATGTATCTTTTTCGCTATATCTTCTTTCATTTATTTTCTTCCAGGCTTCTTCTCTCTTGCTGCGATCTAACTGTAGCAGGAAATCAGAAGCTTGTTGCATAGTCAATTCTTTACCATCGATCGTAACAGTCATTGCACCGGAGATGGTTCCGAATTCATGGGCTGTCTGTTCGATCTCTGAAAGCAGCGGAATATTTTCTTCGCGGTAGATATTCTTATCTTTTTCAAGCAATTTGATCACAATATCAAATCCGTCTTTATCCTTTAGCTCAGTCAGGAAGGGATCTTCAAGCGCTTTGGTATCTAATTGATTTGAATACGGAGCCATTGCAGGCTGCAATTCGGAAACGAAATAATTAAAGGCATTTTTAATTTCTTCGTTTGTGGTATCGCAAGTCATCTTGATGTATCGCCAACCCAGGTCTTCTGAAATAGCGGATTCAAATTCGCTTCTGTCAAGATACCATTTGTATAATTCTTTGGAAGAGGAAATTTTTCTCGAAACCAGTTCTTCAAAATAAGGCTTCAATGCATCCCAGGTTGTAACCTTAAAATCTGCCGGAAGATATGCTCTTTTCATACGTAATGCTTAGTCAATTTCAATTACAGTTCCTGCCACTGCAGGTCTGCCAACACAGGTCAATATATACCCGTTTTTTACTTCTTTTTCAGATAAACCATCCTGGTCTCCCATTTCAACTTTACCTGACAAACATTTACCCATACAAGCTGTGCAAAGCCCGCTCATACACGAATACGGTAGATCAATGTCTTCATCAAGCGCGCTCTGCAAAATAGTTTTGCCAGGCTTCACAGCAAACTTATATTCACTGCCCTGATACATTACTGTTATTTCATTTGCATCACCGCTATGTTCCGGCACACTCACAAATACCGAATCATTTTCATTGGTGGTAAGAAAACTTTCTTTATGAACTTTTGATGGAACCACCTGTAAAATTTCAAGGCCGTGTTTTACTTCTTCCAGCATGCCGTCTGGACCGCACAGGAAGTAATCAGCCTGCGCAACCGGTAAATCTTTTATTCCCTCAACGATTTTGATAAACTGACTTTGATTTAAACGACCTTTAGGTAATGCGCTGTTGTGTGGCTGGCTATAAGTATAAAAAACTTCGAAGTTTGAATAGGCAGCTTTAAGTTCTTCCAATTTACTTTTAAAGATAACCGCGTCTTCATTACGGTTTGAATAAATCAGACAAACTTTCTTATAGCTTTTCTTTGCTAAAGCAGTTTTGATCATACTGATCAATGGTGTGATGCCACTGCCTGCTCCTATGAATACAAGGTTTTCAGAAACTGCTTTATCCAATGTAAACAAGCCGGCAGGTTGCTGAAATTCGATCGTATCTCCTGCTTTTAATGTACTGAATAAGTATGATGAAGCTTTACCATCCTGAATTTTTTTAATGGTAATGCTGGGTTTCGCATCTACTGCCGGAGAAGACGAAAATGAATAAGAACGTCTCACTTTTTCGCCTCCGACGTTCAACAATAATGTTATAAACTGACCTGATTTATAATTCTTTATTAAATCATGCGGCTTTAAAACCAAGGTAACAGAATCTGCTGTTTCGTTAATTTTTTCTTCAATGAATAGTTGGTTGCTCGTACTCATAAACGGTAATAATTTTACGAATATACTATTTTCCTTTTTTTTAGGAGAAAATGTGCATAAACTTTAGGCGGGATAAAGCCCAGAATTAGACTTATTTTAAGGTATTTTTTGGTATATTTGATGTTTCCTAAAGTAAACAAAATGGAATTACAGGCATTAACAGCCATCAGTCCGATTGATGGCAGATATAGAAATCAGGTTGCATCATTAGCACCTTACCTTTCTGAATTTGGATTAATTCACTATCGTGTTAAAATCGAGATTGAATACTTTATTGCTTTGTGCGAAAAACCTGTGCCTCAGCTAAAAGATTTCGATAAATCTATTTATGCAGATCTTCGCGCTATTTATCTTGAATTTAGCCTGGAAGATGCGCAGCGCATCAAAGACATTGAAAAGGTTACCAACCACGATGTTAAAGCTGTTGAATATTTCATCAAAGAAAAATTAAAGAAATATGATCTTGGGAATTATCTGGAGTTTATACACTTCGGATTAACGTCTCAGGATATTAATAATACTTCCATTCCATTGTTGCTGAAAGATGTATTGAACAATTGCATCTATCCTGAATTATCAGCATCTATTAAGCAAATAGAAGCGCTAGCAAAAAGCTGGGAAGCAATTCCTATGCTGGCTAAAACACACGGCCAGCCGGCATCTCCTACCCGCTTGGGTAAAGAGTTCATGGTATTCGTAGAACGGCTGATCAACCAGATCAGTCTGCTGCACCAGGTTCCATACAGTGCAAAATTTGGTGGCGCTACGGGTAACTTCAATGCGCACAATGTTGCCTATCCGGATATTAACTGGATTGAATTTGGCAATAACTTTGTCAATACAACGCTCGGCCTGTCCAGAAATCAATACACAACACAGATTGAGCATTACGATAACTTAGCTGCCTTATTTGATTCACTGAAACGCATCTCAACCATCCTGATTGATTTTGATCGTGATGTGTGGCAGTATGTTTCTATGAATTATTTCAAACAGAAAGTTAAAAAAGATGAAGTAGGTTCTTCTGCGATGCCGCATAAAGTGAACCCGATCGACTTTGAAAATAGTGAAGGAAACTTAGGTGTGGCAATTGCGCTCTTCGAACACTTCTCTACAAAACTTCCGATCTCAAGATTACAAAGAGACCTTACGGATTCAACGGTGCTTCGTAATATTGGTGTACCATTAGGACATTTCCTGATTGCCTTGAAATCCTTACAGAAAGGTTTGTCAAAACTGGAATTGAATGTTGAAGCCATCAATGCAGACCTGGAAGACAACTGGGCTGTTATTGCTGAAGCGATACAAACAATACTTCGCAGAGAGAATTATCCAAATCCATACGAAGCATTAAAAGATCTTACCCGTAACGGAGGGAAAATCACAAAAGATACGCTTCAAACATTTATCAATGGTTTGAATGTTTCTGAAGAAATTAAAGCAGAACTTAGAAAACTAAGTCCTCATAATTATACAGGTATTCAATTTTAATTTGAAATGAAAGAGATTATTCGTTTCGCTATCCGCAAGGTGCCGCGCAAATATTTGCAGATTGTAAGTCCGGTTGCCATGAAAGCAATGAAGCTTATCTATCGTGGCAATGCAGTCGAGTGCCCTGTGTGTAATAGCACGTTTTCAAAAATGCTTCCATACGGACGTATTGTAAGCAGAGAAAATGCCTTATGTCCGGAATGCCTTTCTTTAGAGCGTCACAGATTAATGTGGCTGTTTTTGAAAAACAAAACAGATTTCTTTACTGCAAATATTAAACTGCTGCATGTAGCTCCGGAGCATTGTTTTATCGACCGTTTTGAAAAACTACCAAACCTGGATTACATAACTGCAGATATTGAATCACCTCTTGCAAAAGTTAAAATGGATGTTCATGCCATTCCATTTGAAGCCAATACATTTGATGTAGTATTCTGTAATCACGTTTTAGAACATGTAGATAACGATATCAAAGCAATGCAGGAAATGCTGCGTGTATTGAAACCTGGTGGCTGGGCAATATTGCAAAGTCCTATTGATCCGACTAGACAGGTAACTTTTGAAGATCCTACGATTACGGATCCGGCAGAAAGAGAACGCGTGCACGGACAGGATGACCATATGCGTACATATGGATTGGATTATGGTGATAGAATCCGTTCTTCCGGATTTTTAGTTACTGAGAGTATGTATGTAAAAGAAATTGCTCCTGATCTGATTAAGAGATATTGTCTACCTGGGAATGAAGTAATTTATTATTGTCACAAAGCCAAATAAGTGTATAGGCCAGAGTGTAAAGTATAACTGTCCTTTACGTTGATATTTGATTACAAAAAAAAACAGCAGCTCTTATAAGGCTGCTGTTTTTTTTTGTAATGAGTTATAATTGAGAAATACTTGCATTTTTGCTACAATCAATTCTCAATAATTTTAATTTCAGTTCTTCTGTTTAATTGTTTGTTCTCTGGCGTATCATTTGGTACTACAGGTTTATCTTCTCCATGACCAATATAAATGATTCTGTCTGCAGAAATTCCTTTAGCGATCAGATAATCTTTTACCGCATGAGCTCTTGCATCAGACAAAGTTCGGTTTGCCTGTGGGTCTCCATCACTATCTGTATGTCCGGCCACTTCAATTTTTATTTTTGGATTTTTGCTTAAGATATCAAAAAGTTTATCCAGCTCTGTTTCAGATTCTTTACGTAGTGTGGCTTTATTTACATCAAAGAATACGTTATTTAAAACAATCGTTGTTCCGATATCAATTTTATCCAGACAGATTACATCATCGATCTCCTTATAGCTATCCAGTTTAGGTATATCAATGTTTTTGGAGTAAAACAAATATCCTTTTGCTTCAACATTGATTGCATAGTTTTTACCCGCAGGGAGTGTTACAATGTACTTACCTGTAGAGCTGTTTGATGTATATTTCCCAAGTGATTTACCGGATTCAATATCCGTCACATTGATATTCGCCTGGATAAATTCTTTTGTCTTACAATCGGATATCGTTCCTTTCAACAAAACCAGTGCGGCTTTGGCTTCCGGACGTTCAAGCATATATAAATCTTTATCACCCAACCCGTCTTCACGTGCGGATGAGAAGTAAGCACGCTTATTATCGGCCGACCAAACAAAGTAAATCTCATCTCCTACGGTATTGATTGGATAACCTAAGTTTTCAGGTGTTGATTTTACTGTAATAGGTGATACAGACAAATCTATCGTTGCCTGTAAAATATCAAAGCCGCCCATAGATGTATGTGCCTGTGAACTGAAATAAAATGTTTTATTATCAGCATGCAGGTAAGGTGAAAACTCATCTTCTTTGGTATTGATACCTGGCCCCATGTTTACGGGCATTCCCCAGGTTCCGTCTACATTTTTCTTTGACCAGTAAATATCTGTACCACCAAAACCACCTTTTTTATTGGATACAAAAAACAGATAATTTCCATCGGCAGAGAAATTGCCGCATGCTTCCCAGGCATCTGTATTAATGGATTTACCAAAGGAAACAGGCTTGCTCCAGGTGGTTCCGGATAAAGTGCTGTAATATAAATCTCCGCCACCATCAGCTTTGTAAACGATCATGGTTTGTCCTTCAGAAGAAAGTCCTACACAGGCATCATGACTTGCCGTATTGATTGTCTGGTCAATTTGAATGCTGTTGCCCCAGGTATTATTAGAATTTTTATTCGACATATATATGTCTTCAAAATAATGACCATCCATTTCGGAAATCAAACCACCTGTGGAGTTTGCTCTTCTCGAAGTATATATAATGGTAGATTCATCGACACTGATAGCCGGATTGTAATCGGGATATTTGGAGTTAACCGTACTACCCAGATTTGAAATTGTCATTTTTACGGGCTTTGCCATTAGGTTCTGCGCATTCGTGCAGTAAGCCAAATATTTGTCGGTTTGAGCAAGCAGTTCTTTATCCGATGTACGTAGCGTTGATCGAAATGCCTGCAGACTGCTGATGGCTTCGGGAATGTTGCTGTTTGCATGGTAAGCGATCCCCAGGTAATAATCAAACATTGGATCTTTAATTGTTCCCTTTGCTACTAACAAATACTTTAATGCACTATCATAACTGTAGGTATTGATATAACACAAGGCGATCGAATAATTTATACCCGGATCGTTTGGAGCAAACTTATAGGCTGCCTGATATTGTTCGAGAGATTTTATATACTCAGCCTGGTCGTAATACAACTTAGCTTCTTCCAGATAATTTCTTGCTTCTTTAGGGATATTCTGAGCGCAAAGAGTTCCATTCAGAAATAGCAGCGCGATGGAAATAATAAAATACTTATGCATACCTTTTAATTGCTAAGAAAAACTAATTATGCTATTTTGCGTACAGTTACAAAACGAATTAGTTCATGAAAAGGTTATTAATTACCGTACTTGTGTTAACATCTTTATTCTCCTGTTTGGGGAAAAAGCAGTATTACATGAGTAAACGTGAAAAATCCACTCAAAAAGGTTTTAATGCAAACCAGGCGAATAAGATTGTAAACGAGAATCAGAAAAATAAAGCTGCCAATCAGAAAAGTTCAGAAAAGAACCGTCAGCAAATTAATAAAGCAGCAGAAGAAAAAAGTAAGAATAGTAAAAACTCTAAAAAGCCAAGTGGTGAATTTAAGTTTTACTTCCATTGATTTTCATCTTATTTTTAATAAACAATAAAAACTCCCGTTTATTCAACGGGAGTTTTTTATTTATGAGCTGTTGTTAATAAATTTTTTCATTAAAAAACACTTTCACTCTCTAGTGCCAGAACAATTCATTTCTTGATTTTTTTCTTTATTTGAAATGCTATGTTTTTGTTAGTCAGAACGAAATTAAAAATATTGTACAAG
>JAGKWN010000180.1 GCA_021151805.1 Cytophagaceae bacterium
ATTGTATAGATAAGAATACAATTTGTAGAATATACCTTTTACACATTTCAAAGTGTATAATATGATATCAGACACAATTGTTAGATATAAGTTAAGCAATTCAGTAAAAGACAGTCGTCTTGAAACAGAAAATCTGGCTAAATACCATTTGTCTTTTCAGGTCAATTTTGAATTGTTCCGTATCTGTGTCATTGATGGAGAAACCAACCGTTGCCTGTTCTTAGAAGATTATAAACTCTTTGATATTTATACAACTTCAGATCTGCTTGATCAGTTGGATATACTATTTGAAGACCATGTGCTTATTAAAGCTGGTTTCTGGAAGAGCATTACATTAGGCATAAAAAATACCCAGTTCTCTCTTGTTCCTGAATCTTTATTTGAAAGAGATTACCTGAAAGAATATTTGATTTTAAATACAACGCTTGATAGAGAAGCGGATGAAGAATATCATTTCTTCAAACAGAAACAAACGGAAGCAATCAATGTATTTGCAACCAACAACCGTTTGACCGACTGGTTCAGAAAGACTTATCCGCTAAAACAAATCCGCGTGATACATCACACTTCATCGATGATTGAAGGCATTCTGCTGCAAAAGGATCTTGCACCGGCAGAGAAAAGTGTATACATCCAGGTCGAACAATATTTTTTAACCATTACCGTAAAAGAAGGTAAGAAATTAATCTTCTGTAATAGTTTCACATTCAATACAAGTGAAGATTTTGTTTACTTCATCTTATTTGTATTTGACCAGTTGGAACTGAATCCGGAAAAATGTCCGGTAATCGTTTTTGGAGAAATTACACACGATTCAGAATCGTTTAGTAAATTGTACAAGTACATCCGTAATTTATCGTTTGGTTCAAAGCCTGAATTCATTCGTTTCGGATATCAATTTGATGAGGTCTTTGACCATCGTTATTTTGATTTGTACAACATGCATCTGTGCCAAGGTTAAACAATCCTGATCATGAATAAAATTGCCGTATTCCCGGGTTCATTCGATCCTTTCACCAAAGGACATGAAGACATTGTGCGCCGCAGTTTATTATTGTTCGATAAGGTAATTATCGCGATCGGTAGCAATTCGCAGAAAAACCGCTACTTTGATCTGGATTTTATTGTACCTAAAATTGAAAGCTGTTTTTCAAACAATGAAAATGTAGAGGTAAAGATTTTCAAAGGGCTTACGGCAGAATTTGCCAAAGAATGCGGAGCACAATTTTTAATCAGAGGCTTACGCAATACAACTGATTTCGAATATGAGAATAGTATTTCCCAGGCAAATAAATATCTCTGGAAAGATCTGGAAACGGTATTCATGATCACGAGCCCACACCTTGCCTATATCAGCTCAAGCCTGATCCGTGACATTCATAAATACAACGGCGATGTAAGCGGATTTTTACCTTACAAGCTCTGAGTGCAGTCTGTAATATTCATTTAATACTTCCTGTATAGAAGCGTAGGAGTTTTTAACAGACTTCATGGCATCCTTATAAGACATCCATTTCAGATCTTCAATAAATTCAGCCAGCTGGGGCTGCATGTTACTATCATCTATACAGACCATTTCATACCAGTCTGTGCGTTTCAAAATTCTTTTTCCTTTGCGTACATAGGTATGCCAGGTAGAACATACTTTCTCCTTCACATCTACCCGAACGCTACACTCCTCTTCCACCTCTCTTTTAGCAGCCTTAATAAATTCTTCCTTTTTCTTAAGCTTTCCTTTCGGCAAATCCCATCTGCCCAATCTAAAAATCAGGAGCACTCGATCCTGCTTACGCACCACGCCACCAGCGGCTTTGATCACTTTAAACTGATCTTTTATGAATTCAACCATAAATTCATAATCATCAACTGCAAACGTAATGGAAGTTAGTTTTTTCAGGCGTTTTAACTCCATGATCCGGATCAAACGCTCTAATTGTCTTGCTGTGGCCTGCTGGATAATTACTTTTCCAACCAGTTTTTTCGATAAAATCTCTTCTGTTGATCCAATAACCGTATCATAATCGTACATCGGCTGAGATGATACAAATTGAATAACTTTTAAAGGCTTGTCGTTTATGAAGAGTTTCATCTAGTGGTAGCGAGCTAATTAAGGGCAAATTATCAAAGTAATAGTGAATTAAAAAGGATACCTATAAGGAATTATTAACAGATTGGCGTGACACAGGATTTAGTGGCTAAAATGTATTAAATTTATAACGCAATAACTAATACATACTTAGATGAACTATAAAAAAGAAGTAGCGCTTTCTTTATTAAAAAATGAAGCTGTGCGTTTACGCCCTGAAGAACCTTTCAAATGGGCATCAGGATGGAATTCTCCGATATACTGCGACAATCGCTTAACCTTATCTTTTCCGGAATCACGTAACCTGATCCGTGATGGATTGGTAGATCTGATCCGTACGCACTACCCCCAATGCGAGTGTATTGCAGGTGTTGCTACCGCTGGAATTCCGCAAGCTGCCATCATTGCAGACAATATGAATCTACCGATGATCTATGTTCGCCCGAAACCAAAAGATCATGGCATGCAAAACCTGATTGAAGGAAAAATAACCAAAGGCCAGAAAATTGTTGTCATTGAAGATTTAATCTCTACCGGCGGTAGTTCTTTAAAAGCTGTAGAAGCCTTACAGGACGGCGGTTTTGAGGTATTGGGCATGATCGGTATTTTCACCTATGGCTTTCAGCTTGCCGCTGATAATTTTGCAAAGGCTGGAGTAACACTTCACACACTTTGCAACTACGATGAATTGATCAAAGAAGCACAGTTAAACGGTTATGTAAAACAGGACCAACTTGAAACACTTGGTGAATGGAGAAAAAGTCCTGAAACCTGGAAAAAATAAATTTCATTCGTAAATAAAAAATAAAAAAGGGAGAGCATAAATTTGCTCTCCCTTTTTTATTTACAATACCTTAAGCTTTCCGGCCTTGCCAGTAATCCTTATTGGAATTGACAAGCCAGCCTTTGAATCATTGGTGAGATCTTTGGTATCCGGTTTCTTTTTCATATTCTTCACAGGCAATAATACATAGAAATTACTTTCTCCATCAGGAGTTACTGTAACATCTAAATAAAAATAAAGAATATTGGATACATACAAGGTTCGTGGAATCTCAATCACATGATCTTTTACAATAATCGATGAAGAAATATTTTCAAACGTAACCTTAGACAAATCCTTCTCTTCAAAACCTACTTTTGTAAGTTTCATTAATGGTTCAACATTAATCAACTGGAGCTTATTAATATTATAGGTTCCATTCACAAAAATAGAATTCGAATCAACGCTAAGTTTATTATCCATCTTAAAGAAGAAATAAATGTCGCCGCTGATAACTCCCTTAATATTATCCTGAGTAAGCATTTTCTGATTAAAGTTATTGAAAGCAGTGAATACTTTATCAATCTGGAATTTGCGCATGGAAATATTAGCCTTGCAATGAATTTCATTTTTAACCGGCGTAAAACTGCTTACGAAGTTCATGTGGCCACCAAACGAACTCATCGACTCAACAACATCTACTTTCTTATTTGACAGTTTGATATCCAGTTCAATATCATTGCCATGATAGTGACGCGCATAGAAATTTTTAACCTTTCCCTTCAACACAGCTTTAAGATTATAAGGCAGAATAATACTTCCATTTTCTACAACCTTTTTGTTGTGGCTGGTTTGGTCTTTATCCTTTGCAGATTTATTTCCTGTTGAACCCGGCGAATTAAAATCGCTAAAGTAAAAATTCGTTGATTCGAAATTTATTTTCATATCCAGACCTGAAGTATCATTGAAAACTGAATTAAATAAATGATAGGCAGTACCGGTAATCTTCATATCTGTCTTGCCAGATTGAATAGCCAGCTTGTTCATACGTACAGTGTCATTTCTGAAATCAATTCTTCCATCCAGTTTATCAAATGCAAAACGTACCTTGTTCAATTTCAATTTCATCTTTTCAAGATCAATATATCCTTCCATAGAAGGCATTACAGAACTCTTGCCAAACAGGTAATTCAGCTTACCATCGTATTTGAGCCGTGCGTGAATCTTTCCATCAACGGAGGCGTAGTTTTTAAACTGAACAATATCAAACAATGTTTTGCTTTTAAGGGTTAGATCCAGATCTGTAACTAATGAGGGATCGATAAAATTTTTCACTAGAATGCTTGCTGCTTTTAAAGAATCATTCGCATCAATTACAGCTTTAAAATTTTTAAAGCTGATATTGTAATCCTCCATCTTTGTGCTGGAGGTTGAATTTAAGTTCCCCTGAAAAGTCATTCCATGAACAGGAGTTTTTAATTTATCATGATTGATTGAGAAATTTTTAGTCGCGAAATCGATATTAAAATCAGGCTGGTTACCAGGCAGCAAACTAATCTTAATAGTTGCATCTGCATCCACATTTCCTCTTAAATTAAGTTGGTGAATTTTATCGGTCCACTTGGAAGGAATCAGGCGAAACACTTCTTCAATGTCTGCCTGTGTGGTTTTAATGTTTAACGTCAGAAAGGATCTGTTTTTAAAATCAATATTTCCGTTTCCTATAAACTTATTTTTTCCAGATGCCAGTACACTGTTTTTAAACGCAAATATTTTAGTTGTTAAATCAAATGAAAAATTAAAGTCAGCATCCAGGTCGGCTCCTTTAAATAAGGTTCCCGGGCGCAATGTAATTTCATCCGAATACATTCCGCCTATGAGGTTCCCCGTAAGTACTTTCGAGTCCAAGCTTATTTTTGATTCTGTATTTTTAAATGTCAATTCAACACGTTTCGGTTTAAATTTATTTTCATACAGAATATGAATATTTTCAAATTTCACTTTATTAAAACTGAAACTTGAAATAGCTTTTTTATCTTTTTCAGCTGTTGTATCCTTTTTAATGA
>JAGKWN010000181.1 GCA_021151805.1 Cytophagaceae bacterium
ATTATGAATTATGAATTATGAATTAATTTTATTTCAGGCAGGCAATTCATAATTTATAATTCATAACTCATAATTATCTAAGATCCCGGCGACAAGTTTAATGAGAATTTAAACACCGCGTTATCTGTAGTTTTCGCAAACTGATATTCACCATATCTGAAAAATACACCGGCTCCCAAACCCATTTTCAATCCGGATAATTTTAAAACCAGAATGTTGTTCAGGAAGGCGCCTGTTTCTTTATAACCTTTGCTGAAGTCTTTGATCTGTGGTCCGGCGTGGTATTCAGGGTGCGTCATATAACCCCAGCCGATGTTATATAATACCATGAAATTGGGCATGAAAAAACGGCTGCGGTAATACATCCGTCCAAAGTCATGACTGATGAATAAGCCTACATATTTATCGGCAACAAATTCATTATAGCCCATGGTTTCAAAACTATTATGTACAACCACGCCGGCACTTTTGCTGCTACCTTTCCCCACAAACAATTTACTGTAGGGTGCTTCGCCTTTGGTGGTGCCGCCTGCCAGTTGAATGCCGGTTTTTCCTAAGTCTACAATCTTAATAAACTGATCGATCCGGAATTCATAACGGGTGTAATGAAAGGGCTGTTTGCCTACTTTAAAACCTTTGTCGATGTTAAAATAAAAGATCGGGAAGGCCGATTGAAGCTTAATGGTTTCATCGTTCAAACGGATTTCCTGTTCGCCAAAAGCATAGCGGATCCCGTTGCTCCATTCAAAATAGTTGATGTGCTCAAACGCTTCGCCTTTGTAGGCATATAAATAATTCGGTGTTGTATGCTGGTATGCCACATTCATTTTATAATCCAGATACTCCAGCGGATGCGCCTTGAAAAAAACAGAAATGCTTTTTGTATAATCCATATAGGAAATTAAGAAACGTCGCAGCGTTTCACTCGAATATTGTGGTGTTTCGAAAGCCACTTGTTGTCCGCCGGCTTCCATCAGATCATTCATGATATTTATGCCCACAGAACATCTGAGCGGATCATAAACACTTCTTTGTACACCGAGGCCATATTTAAACTTACCATCGGTCATACCATAGCCAATGAAGCCTGATAGCTGCCAGATGCGTGAGAATCTGTAATTGGTAGAGCCACCAATACCTAAACGGACACCTTCAACACGGTTGTGGTTCAAGACTTTGTTCAGATCTAAATTAACGGCATCAATGGTTAATTTACCGAAGTAGATGTTTTGTCCAAGGTTCAGAAATTTCTGCAGCAGCAATGGATTGATACCGTTTTCAAAATACTGGTATGTATTTTTATCAGTTACTGTAGCAGGAATCTGCCGGATCTGGTTCCAGTAATTGGTATCCTTTTTTATGGCTTGATCATCGTAAGATAGTATACACTCATCAAACTGATGAGGAGGGAATGTTTTATCTGCCTGGAAATAATAATACCAGGTGTTTGACTGGATAATAGGAGATAAGCCGCCAACACTTTCTGTGCCGCGTAAATAGAGCGTCTGACGTTCCGGATAGAGGATATGATCTACTTCCGTATAATTAACGGCTACTTCGGTAAGTCCTTTTTTCAAAAATGCAGGAGAAGCAATAACATTGCGCACAGAAAAATCTTCCGCACGTATCAGCAGCTGTCCTTTTAATGCACTGAAGTTCCGGTTCTTTTTAGGTGCAAAGGCAACCAGGTAATGCAAGCCGTTTTCAAGGTGCAGCGTATCAATAACGGTATAATGGTATTTGTTGATGCTGTTGTTGTTGGCAAGCGGACTGATGTATTTTTTACCCGTGATCTCAACATAATTGTCGTATATGTTGAAGTGCTGTAAGTGTGTACCCAGCAGTGCTACGCCCGGGATACGCACACCGGAGCTTACCAAAGCGTCAACCTTTTCGATCTGGTTGAGCTTATTTTTGATCTTACGGGTGGCGGCGCTTTCAACAATATACAAGTGCTGGTCGCCCGAAAGGTTATCCATCTTGATCCAGCCGCCTTTGCGCAATTTCTGTATAATATCATTTACATGATTGATGTTGCCTACATCAATGGTGAGTTTGTTGTAGGTGTTGTATTCAAGATCTTCGCGCTTATTGATGTTGTTTTCAGCAGAAAGATTGATTGTGTTCTTAATCAGGTCGAGTGTATGCGCATCGGTAGGTGTTAAAGGCGGAAACAGTAAATAACGGTTGAGTTTTACAACCAGTGTATCTCCGGGTATGCTTGTCTTTGCGATCTCAACTTCTACCGTACGGTGCAAAAAACGGGTGAAGGTAACTGTACTGCCTACTGCCGGAAAGGGGATATCAAAACTGCCGTCTATATTGCTGATGTATTCATTGCCGGATGGCTGAATAGTAATATGTACAAAAGAAAGTGTCTGGTTGGAAAAGGTTTCGTAGATTTTGCCGTGCAAGGTATCAATTTGTGCTAATGACTGTTGAATTCCCAGGATAAGGAATACCAAGCAAATCGATAGTCGTTGAATGTTTGAACGGTTGAAATTGTACACATTCAAAAATACAAGATTTATTGTCCCAATAAAAGCTGTAAGCGTTTTATTGAACGTTGATTATTCTCTTGCAGAATGGTGGTGTATAAACTTTCTTTTTCCTGTAAAGTTAAATGCCAGCTTAATGCAGCGCGGCCGCTTTTAGGATCCTTTGCAGACTGGGTTTGACTTTTCTCCGCAAATTTATTATGAGGAATGTATTCAAATTCAATCACATCAAGCGGGCAATTCATCCAGGAGGATGCATATTCAATCAGATTGTCATTGTTGAAGTCCTGGTAATCACTCCAGTTGTTATACAAACTTCCGATAGGGGAAATCACTTTCTGAAATACGGAGCCCGGATTTTGCTTTTCTATTTCCTGGTTTTTTTCTGAATCACGGATGTTGATAAAAATAACGCCGCTGGTATTTGTACTGATCCAGTCTTTGAATACATACATAAACGAAGTGGCATCTTTCACCCCAAAATTATCAGATAAGCCTGCATCCATGATTTCCATGGCCGGCTCACTTGGTAAATCTACGTTGGGAGTAATATATGGAAACGTGGCGCTCATGCGTAGGGCGCTCATAAAATGAAGGTCGCTCGCTTCCTGTTCTTCAAATATTTTTTTGAATTCAATTCCTTTAAGTTTTTCCTGGAAATCTGAATTTACATTGCTTTCATGATTGGTTGTCATGTAAGCAATATTCAGCGGAGAGATGAAGAGTTTCCGGCCGTCATTAATGATGGTAGGAGACAGGATCAGCATGGGTATCTTAGCTTCTTCTTCCGGCTTCTTGTAATCAGAGATGCGTTTATACATGACATAATTCGTATTCTCATGTATCTTCTGTTCAAAGGCATAACCACGATCCTTGTAATATTCGTGGTTGCCGTCTGTAAATTTCTGGAACCTGAAAAATAAATCATTCACGACCATACTGAATACAATCGGATTCAATACATCTTCAGAAATGTTGTAGAGGTATTTGAAATCATCGGCATTGGCAATTTTACCTTCCTGCTGCTGCAGGTACAGTTCGCGGTAATAGCTTGCGCCTATGATCCCTCCGGAAGCGCCGGTGATCAGACGGGTTTGCTTGAAGAGTTGTCCCTTGGTGATACTATCTGCATACTGTAAGGTGCGCATCGTCCATACGGCAGCTCGCTGGCCACCACCACTGGTACAGATAAAGATCATCTTGGGTTTTACAGAGTCCGGAAAATGGGAACGCCAGCGTTCCAGAATTCTGATTGTTTCCTTTTTATCCTCATTATAGGTTTGCGGATTGCTTAAGGCTTTTAAGCGATTCATATCATATACCGCAGTCTTCTTATTGTAATTGATGCCGAAAACCTGGTAAGTAGACTGGATGATTTTTTCCTTGATTAAAATATTGAAAACAACCAGGATCAGTACCAATGCCGAAATAGCCCAGCCGCGCAACCAATAGGAGAAGGCTCCGGTAAACATGACAATAATTGAGAAGAACAGAATGCCGCTGGCTGCCGCCGGAATCTGGAACACCGGATTGTCGCGGAATAAACCAAGGCTTATAATAAGGGTAATCAAAAATATTTCAACAATTACCGCGTTGAGGTGATTCTGGTCAAAGATCAGCATCATCATAGAACGGTCAAGATGCTCATGTGTAGGAGTCTTGGCCACTTTCATGTTCAGCGTGAAAAAGGAAGTGATGTGGTATTTATTCTTCAGCTTCTTTGTGCGGATATCTTTAAGCACATTCACCCGGTTGATGGAGCTGCGCTTTAATGTTTTGTTTACCGATAAGGCAAGTTCTTTGAAGATATCTTTGTTGGTGCGACTGAAATACAGGAAGAGAATGAAGATGGTAAATAATTGTCCACACACCATACCAAACACCTGGCAGAAGATATCCCAGCTGGATTTAATGCTGTAGTTGGCCTGGAACTGAACAATGTTTATGATATAAATAACACTGAACAGGATAGGTACAAAGCTGTTGTTTAGGCAAAAGGTTGAAAATGGCTTTGGTGTGGCCCCCAGAAACGGAAACTTATAACTGTCAAGGATATATATGGTGATGTGATAGGACGTGATAAAAATCCCGATGGAGACACCGATGATAAAGAAGCTTTTGAAATTGGTCTGGGATAAATATTCCGGATCTAAAAACAAGTACGGAATCCCGATGATATCGCCAAATTGTCTTGTAACAAACCCCAGCAAAATGATCCAGATGAAAAGTAGTATCTGATTCTTTTTAACATTATTCAACATTAACTGAACCGGAAAAGAGTAATACACTTTTTGAATCCATTCCCCAAATGGGTGTTTTGGTTGGTTCATGTTACTGATTAGAAGGTTTAAATATGAAAATTATAAATATTTCAATAATACGTATTTGTTT
>JAGKWN010000047.1 GCA_021151805.1 Cytophagaceae bacterium
ATATAAGAGGTTTTCCTTTATCAATTTTTTTAATAAATTTTTCTAATTCATTTCTAAACTCTACAATAGTTTTCTTTTTAGATGCATAGTCTTTTATTTCTTCTTCAAATATTTCAGCTGCTGATTTAGTAATATTTTCTATAAGGTCAGCGGATATATCATCTACATTAACGATATATTTTTTGAGCAAGGATTTTGCTAATGCCGGAAATGTATTTTTAGCTAGAATTGCCCCCTTTTCAATAACAGATTTAAAGACTTTTTCTTTATCAACTTTTCCATGAATCAATGGCTTTAATTCCGAAATTAAGGCAACTAACGGATTACTATCGAAATCATTTTCCCATGCATTAAAATAAATAGTTTGAAATCCTTTATTGATTAAATCTTGTTCCCACATTTTGACAAACGTGGTTTTACCTGTCCCCCATTCATTATTAATAGCTAGAACAAAACCCTCTGAATATATTTCGACAATTTCAGTAAGGATCTTTGCATATGGTTCTCTTCCAAGTTTGCAATTAACAAAAGGAGTATCTTTTAAAATTTCAAGTTCATTATGTTTTATTTTCATATGATTTTCGCCATGGTTGGTTACTTTATATGTTACAGTGGTTGTGACTTCGCCGAGGCAAATCGGTCAACCACTTGCTACTGTCAGTCATGAAAAGGATTTAAGTTATAAATTAAAATGACATTTTCTTTATCTGTTCTTATTCGATTTACATCGTAGATAGTGGATGGTTGGTCGAAAAGACCAACCATGGCGGGAAAGAGTACCTCCTGTCAATTAAAACATTATTTAGACTTATAGTATTCGCGGATCAATTCAAATACAGTAGCTAGGATAAACAAACCGGAAGCCCAGTAAAATTTTTTAGGGATATTCAGCCTCTGTTCATCCAACAATCTTTTATCAATTGGTTCTTGGGGTTCAAAAAAACGCTTAATGTAAAGCCTGATCTTCTCTTTCATATAAGCACCATTCGGTTATGAACTTAGACATGCTTTCGTCCTTATCAAAATTTGCTTAACCAAATATAATAAATATAAAAATATCGTTAGCAAATCTGAATGATTCATCCCTACCTTCTCCTACCCTCCCTCTACCCAACTCCTAGCCTGAGCCATATATATTCCGCCTATGTTCCGGGTATATTCCGCCTCTGTTCCAGGTACCTTCCGCCTCGGCTGTAAAATGTATGATTGTCTTTATGGTCTGCGAAAGTAAAAAATGGATAACAGCGTCCTCTTAAAGCTTTAAAAATGGCTCCATGCTGCTGCACAAACATACAAAACAAAACCCCGATGCACAACACCGGGGTTCCTTATTATCATTAAGCGTTTACGAATTACGCCAATTGTTTCTTCATTGCTTTCGCCATGGTCTCGCCAATATCTGCAGGAGACTGTACCACGTGAATACCACACTCAGCCATGATCTTCATCTTCGCTGCTGCTGTATCATCTGCACCGCCAACGATTGCACCTGCGTGACCCATACGACGTCCTGGAGGAGCTGTCTGGCCTGCGATGAAACCTACTACCGGTTTCGTACCGTGTGCTTTGATCCACTTCGCAGCATCTGCTTCCAGCTGACCGCCAATCTCACCGATCATGATGATACCATCTGTTTCCGGATCGTTCATCAATAATTCAACAGCTTCTTTCGTTGTTGTACCGATGATCGGGTCACCACCAATACCGATCGCTGTAGAAATACCGTAACCTGATTTTACAACCTGGTCTGCTGCTTCGTATGTTAACGTACCTGACTTCGATACGATACCGATTCTACCTTTCTTGAAGATGAAGCCTGGCATGATACCTACTTTTGCTTCTTCCGGTGTAATTACACCCGGGCAGTTCGGACCAATCAATGTTACTTTTCTCTTCGTTACATATGCTTTCGCATCAATCATATCACGTACCGGAATACCTTCCGTGATACAGATGATCACTTTTATACCACCGTCTGCTGCTTCCATGATCGCGTCTGCCGCAAATGCCGGCGGAACGAAGATGATAGAAACGTCTGCTCCTGTTTTAGCAACAGCGTCAGCAACTGTATTGAACACGGGCTTATCCAAGTGAGAAGATCCACCTTTACCTGGCGTTACGCCACCAACCACATTCGTTCCATACTCAATCATTTGTTGTGCATGGAAAGTCCCCTCCGTACCGGTGAAACCCTGTACGATAATTTTTGAATTTTTATTTACCAGAACGCTCATTATATATATTAGCTAAAAGGATTTAAGTTGTACAAAAATATAAGTTTTTGGGGGTAAAAAAAGTCTGAAAGCATTAAAATTGAAGTTATTCCCCCTAAGGTGGAGAAATACCTATTTCCGGGGAATAATGTAAACCACCCGGACCATGGCCACAAAATAGCCGTCCAACCCGAAACGGGTACCCCGTAATTGTCCGGGGGCGGTGGAAGAAACATAGGAATATCCATCTGAGGTGGTCAGAATAGGGTATCCGAGGTCATTCTGAATGTAATTCAGATCCCGTTCATGGCCGTTAAATTGATTTTGGGATTCAGCAGAGCGATTTGAGAAATACCGGGCATCGTTATTGGGCAGGTTGGCCGGATCTACGTATTCGCCTTTGGCATCGTCCAGGTAATCGGTAAAGGTAAAACGGTATCCGAATTCCAATTCCAGATCGATGTGGTTAGCCAATTTAAAGGACACGCCTGCTGAAACAGGAATGTATGCGGTAAAAGCACTATACGATCTGTTTTCTGTATGTATGGGCCGCAGGTTGCGCCAGTGCCCGGTGGAATCCTTTGCCCGCGGGTTGCTATATAAAACACCTAAGCCAATCGTACCAAAATAGTTTACGCCCTTACGTTTGCTGAAATAATCGTTACAGGGATATAATTCAAAACGGGCATGTGCGCCTACCTCCGCCACATCGTTGCGCATGTGCAGATTACGAATGTAAACATCAGCCGTTGAGCGGTTTCCGGCTGAAGAAGAACTTTCATCGTCGGCTACCAAACGGATATAATTGGCATCTACCGTAAATGCAATGTTGGATTTTACTTTATAATAGTACTGAAGTCCCCAGCCCGAACGGACTGTTTTAATGCTTGAAGCAACATCACCCCAGAAATAAGAACCGATTACCTGCGCACCAAAAGAATGATACTTCGCCCGCCGGTCTTTGTTCTGCGCAAAAACGGTCAGCTGCATCAATGATAGAAACAGAAATAAAAAACTTTTTTTGGTCACAACGGTTATTATGGCTTCTGAATGAGCTAATAACGTAAATATACGTGTGTAATTATGAATTATGAATTATAAATTATGAATTTTAGAAGCCATATTGTATTACCTGATAATAATCACCGAATCAAATGCCTACTTTTCATTAAAATTAAAAATTGCAAATAACGATCAGGTAGGATAACATATTTACAATTCATAATTTATAACTCATCATTCATAATTAATATTTGTATTTCCCCTTCCACCGCTTCTGCAGAAACGTTCTCAGCTCCTGCTCACGGGCATTGTTACCGGGATCGAATATTTTTTTGCCGGAAAGTTTATCAGGCATGTATTCCTGCTCTACGAAATTGCCTTCGTAAGAATGTGCGTACTTATATTCTTTTCCGTAATCCAGATCCTTCATCAGCTTGGTTGGCGCATTGCGCAAATGAATCGGCACAGGTAAATCGCCGTGCGAACGCACCAGCTGCTGTGCTTCGTTAATTGCCATGTAGGAGGCATTGCTTTTCGGTGAAGAAGCTAAGTAAGTTGTTACCTGCGAAAGAATAATTCTGGATTCCGGCCAGCCGATAAAACGCACGGCATCAAAGGCTGTTGTTGCCATGACCAAAGCCGTCGGGTTGGCGTTACCCACATCCTCCGATGCCAGGATCAGCAAGCGACGGGCGATGAATTCAACATCTTCTCCCCCTTCAATCATCCGGGCCAGCCAGTATACTGCTGCATTGGGATCGCTGCCGCGCACCGATTTTATAAATGCGGAAATGATATCGTAATGCATCTCCCCGTTCTTATCATACGACGCAACTTTCTTCTGCGCAATCTTCTGCACATACGCATCGGTGATTACCACCGGGTCTTTGCCCGATGCATCAATCACCAGTTCCAGCAGATTCAATAGTTTGCGTGCATCGCCGCCGGATAAACGCAGCAGCGATTCGTGCTCTTTGATTTCAACCGAACGTGTTTTCAGATATTCATCTTTCTCCAGCGCACTGCGCATCAGTTCCACCAACTCTTCTTCGCTCAATGGCTGCAGCACATATACCTGGCAGCGCGAAAGCAATGCGGGAATTACTTCAAACGAAGGATTCTCTGTCGTAGCGCCAATCAGCTGGATCGTTCCTTTTTCAACAGCTCCTAACAAAGCATCCTGCTGCGACTTGCTGAAACGGTGAATCTCATCAATAAACAAAACAGCCTTCCCAACGTTCTGCGCATTGGCAATGACTTCACGTACTTCCTTCACACCTGAACTGATCGCTGACAAAGTATAAAACGGCAAGCCCACCGTTTTAGCCAACAGCTGTGCCAATGTGGTTTTACCGACACCGGGAGGCCCCCAGAGAATCATCGATGGAATTTTACCTTCTTCCACAAACCGGCGGAACACCATTCCCTCTCCGATCAAATGTTGTTGTCCGTATACATCCTGCAACAAAGTTGGACGCATACGCTCTGCTAGCGGAATCAATTGCATATTTCTGTGGATTTAAATAAAGCGGAATACGGTCTTTTATCTTCTACTTCCATGTAGCCTCAGTAAATTTACATAAATTGCCGTTGAATTCAGTAAAAACAAATGAACAGAATCGCACGCGCTCACATTTTTTTATCCATACTTACCATCATTTCCGGTTTTAACTATACCATTGCCAAATGGGCGATGCCTGCACATATTCAGCCTTCCTCCATCATCTGGATCCGGATGTGCTGCACCTCCATTTTCTTTCTGGTTTTCATCCTGCTGGCCAAACGTTCTTTTTACATAGCACCTAAAGATCGCCTGAGGCTTTTTCTCTGCGCCATCTTTGGTATTACCATCAACCAGATCTTTTTCTTTGAAGGATTGAACCTTACCAAACCGATCAACACTTCATTGATTATGTCGGGTATACCGATCACCGTGTTTGTTTTATCTGCTATTTTCTTAAAAGAAAAGATCAACTGGATGAACACGCTGGGTTTGTTGCTAAGCGCTGCCGGCGCAGCATTGCTGCTCATTGATTCCAAAGGAAAACTAAACGGACTCTTTCTGGGTGATTTATTCATTCTGATCAATGCCATCTCTTATGGAATTTTCCTCATCATTGCACGGCAACTCATGCGCGGCTATGATTCAGTCACGGTGATCTTCTGGATTTTTCTCATCGGCGCCTGCATTACTTTCCCCTACAGCTACACCCGCTATGAGTATACTGATTGGTCTCACTTGCCTTCCTATGCCTGGGTGGCACTCGGTTTCATTGTTGTGTTTGCAACAATCATCAATTACTACATCGGCGTAGATGTACTGAAAGATGTGAGTCCGGCTGTATCAAGCATGTATGTATACATACAACCAATAATCACAACATTGATTGCACTGTATTTCAGTTCCGATAAAATGGATCTGCAAAAATTCCTCTATTCGCTGGCTATTCTGCTGGGAGTGTACCTGGTGAGCAAGGGTACGACAAAAAAAATCCCTGAAACAGAAAAAGTTTCTGCTGAATAACCTGCAATTATTAACCTAAGATAAAACGTGCAAAAGGTGTTTTTTGGAGAGAATCAGGCCTTTCCTGCTCAACTTTTGCACATAAATGGCAGAATCAGCATAAAACTGCTTGTATTTAATTTTAATAAAAAAGGTTAAAATATAGATGTTGAGTAAAATAAGGTTATTTTTGTAGAAACAAGTTACTATCAATTTACACTACGTTATTTATTATTATGAACATCTTTGTTGGAAGCCTTCCATTTAGTTTAGAAGAAAGCGAATTAAGAGAATTTTTTGAAGAGTATGGTGAAGTAAGTTCAGTGAAAATTATCTCTGACAAATTCACAGGAAGAAGCAAAGGCTTCGGTTTTGTTGAAATGCCTGATGATGCACAAGCACAAAAAGCAATCGATGAATTAAATGGAGCAGAAGTTAACGGACGTACAATCGTTGTTAACAAATCTGAAGAGAAAAAAGATGGTCCAAGAAGAAGCAGCTTCAGCGGCGGCGGTAACCGTGGCGGCGGTTTCGGCGGTGGTAATAGCGGTGGCGGCTATGGCGGTGGTAACCGTGGTGGTGGCTACGGCGGCGGCGGCGGTAACAGCAGAGGTTTCGGCGGAAGCGGAAACGGACGTAACAGCAGAGGTGATCGTTAATTCATACCCATATACAAAAAAAGGCTTTGTAACTTATCGTTGCAAAGCCTTTTTTGTTTGATTTCTTTTATAAATTTTTCAAACCTACCAGCTTCTATGAAATACACATTAACCGACGGTTTTCTTTATTACATCGAATACCTGGGTAACAAGGATTACCGACAACAATTCGCATCCAAAGAAAATCTGAATCTGCTCCACTCTATCTCTGAAGAGAAATCTACTTACCGGTATGCACCGGAAAAATGGAGCATCAAACAGATCATCGGCCACCTGACCGACCACGAACGTGTAATGACCTACCGCATGCTTTGCTTCAGCAGAAAAGACCCTACCCTTTTGCCCGGCTATGACCAGAACCTGTTTGTTGACAACAGCCGTTTCGACGAACAACCTTTCACACAACTACTGAATGATTTTGAAAATGTCCGCAGTGCGACATTGAGTTTCATCCGTTCTCTGTCCGAAGAACAATTACAACTCATAGGCAAAGCCTGGAAGTTTGAACTGACCATAGAAGATTTTTTAAGATCCATCGCTGGTCATGAACAACACCACATGGATGTGATCAAAGAAAGATATTTACAGTAAGAACGTTTTTGCTTCTGCAGCGTAAAACACCGAAATTTGTTCATATAGATAATACCTCTTAATAAGTTCCCCCATTACTTATGCCTATTGGACCTACACCCAAACATACAGAACGTTATCCGATTCATACGTTCACCAAAGAAGAATTTCTTGCGCTCTTTTATAAAACAGCCCAAACATTGGGATGGCGGGTAGTGCACATGAGCAATGCCGGTATGATCGCACATACAAGCACTGACGCATTTACCTGGAATGCAGAGATCAAAATAACGTTTGAAGAAAATACGGCAGTTATTCAAAGCTCATCTACAGGTGGTGAAATGGTTGACTGGGGAAAAAATGAAACCAAGGTTAACGAATTTATCTCAACACTGAATACAATGATAGCATCTTCCTCAAAAGAAGAACTGCATGCTATGTACCTGTTATTAAAAGAGCAGTTTGTAGCGGAGAAAGAAGATATTCTGCTATTACCGCCACCAACAGTAGCAGAGCATACCAAGAATTTCTTTTCCATCTTCCTTCCCAACAAACAACAGTTCTTCACACCACTTTTGTTGAACATCAACATACTGATTTTTATTCTCATGATCAGTAACGGTGTCGATATTCTATCTCCAACCAGTGAATCCATACTTGCCTGGGGAGGCAGCTTCCGTCCTGCAACACTGTCAGGAGAATGGTGGAGACTTATAACCAGCTGCTTTGTACATATCGGCATTATTCATTTGCTCATGAATATGTATGCGCTGGTCAATATAGGCATGATACTGGAACCTATGATCGGCAAGGCAAGGTTTATAACCGCGTACTTACTTGCAGGCCTTACTTCAAGCATTACCAGTTTGTGGTGGCATGACTATGCCGTAAGTGCTGGTGCATCAGGCGCTATCTTCGGTATGTATGGACTCTTTCTTGCATTACTTACCAGCAACCTGATCCATAAAGAAGAACGGAAATCCTTATTATCAAGCATCGTTTTTTTTATTATTTATAATTTACTGTTTGGTATGCTGGGTAATATTGACAATTCCGGACACATCGGTGGTTTAATCGGCGGCATGGTGATTGGCTATGCTTTTATACCCGGCCTTCTCAAGCCTCAAAACATACGAACATATCCGACAATTGCTTTACTTATCCTGGTTATCCTGGCAGCATCTTTCTTCGTTTATAAAAGTATCCCGAATGATATTGGTATATATAATGAAAAAATGAAGGAATTATCTCTACTGGAGAGTAAGGCACTGGAACTGGAATCTAATATTGGAACCATGACTTCTAAAGCAGAAATTCTTCAGGAACTCACTACCACTGATATCGGCAACTGGAAAAAATGTATAGAGGTCATAAATACTACGGATGCGTTAGACCTACCTGGCACGTATCTGAAACGAAATCGTCTTATCAAAGAATATCTGCAATTGCGCCTGGAGAAATCTAAACTGATTTACAAAGCAGTTTCAGAAAACACGTTTATGTACGACACAGAAATGAATCACTATGATCAAAAGATTGAAGTAATAATGAAAGAAATTTCCCAATATTAATACATTCCTGTATGCGCATTTATATACTCATTCTATTAACAGTCATCACATATACAAACTGTACCGACAAGAACGAAACCACTACTTTAACCTCCGCAGCAAAAACAGCAATACAGCCTGCAAGCACAAACTGGCTGGGCAAGTGGGAAAGAAACGAATGGCAGAATGAATCAACACTTGAAATTAAAACAATTAACAAAGATAGTATTGTTTTCTCTATTTCTGCGATGAGTGGCGGACATATGGGCGATGTGGAAGGTACAGCAGTTGTATATAAAAACATTGCTACTTACCTGAATGCGGAAGATGGTGATACATGTTTGATTGTATTCACACTTTCGGGAGATTCAGTTATCACGGTTGATCAGAAACAGGGACTTTGCTATGCTGGCATGGGCGTGTGGTATTCAGGAAAATATATCAATGCAAAATTGCCTTCAGCGAAAGGGCAACCGGAAACATTGTTGAGCTTAGGAATTTTTGATACACCATACCAGGACTCTCTTTTCAGAGAATTGGTTGGCGATAACTATGATTTGTTTGTAAACTCTACGCAGCTTTCTTCTGAAACAGAAGATCTGGATAGTCTGCACACGACAGTTACAGCATCTGGTGTACGTGGATTGTTTACTTCCATGGAGAACATCATCATGATCGACAAGGCAAATACGATCTGGGCTGCAGTTATTGATGGTAATGAAGTATTATATTTTACCAACAGTTCAGCATATAAAAACAAACTTCCCCAAACTATTGAAGATTGGCGGGAAAGCTTTAAAGAGTATGAAGTAGTTTATAAATAAAAAACTGATGCAAAAATTTTTAATATTGTTACTCTCTGTACTATTCATTAGCTGTACAGAAATACAAACCACAAATGCCGATGATGCTTATGTGTATTGGTCAGGAACAAAACCCACTGCAGCGATCATCGTTGATAAAGGCCAGTACTGGCAATCTGCCCACTTTACAAGGGAATATATTGTTTACCTTAAACTGCAATCTACAGATAACTGGTGGACCTCATTTATTGAACAAAACAAACTGGAAATAAAAACTTTCTCCTGGCATTCGCAGGAAGATACTCCTCAATGGTTCAAGCCATCAAAAAAATATTTACAATATGGAAGTAAAGGAGATTTTGATCAGGGATCATTTTATTTTAGGGATACATTAACAGGTGAAAATTACATCTATGAAATTGTATTGTAATTCCACCTGCAATACTTTAATTTCTCGACTGCACACTTACACCAGTTTTTAGTGTAAACTGTTCAAAGAAATCCCAGATAGCCTGACTACCGTTGAAATCCTTGCTTTTCCTTCCCATCAGCTTAAATGCTTTAGCAGCTCCCGGCCAGGTATGTCCGCCATTTTCTATTTTGTAAAACCAAACCTCTGATCCATTCGCGCAATTGGTATATTTAATCAGCATGGTTGTGGTATGATCTTTAAAACGATTCGGAATATAAATAGTATCCGGTTTATTCTCACATTGATCTTTTAGGGCCCATAGTTTAACAACCTCTTCTGCGCCAAAGGCCTGTTTCATGCCCGTATATTTCATGATGTGATCTTTGGTGCCATGTATATGAAGAATAGGAATGCTGCGCTCCGGATTACAATAAATAAGCGTACTATCAGACATCAAACCCGACACCGATGCAATCGCTGCAATACGGTCACTCATCTCACAGGCAATACGATAATTGAACGAACCACCCAAACTTACGCCAGTGGTATAAATACGGGTTTTATCAATCGAAAATGCAGCCTCTAAGGTATCAAGCAACTTCTTTAAATAAGCGATATCATCAGGTCCGTTGATATAGGATCTAAATCCAAGCCCGGCATTCCAGCCCTGATGGCTGGATTGCGGATACACCGCTATGAATCCTTCCTTATCTGCTACTTTATCCATCTGGCAGTAATGCTGATGTTTCATGGCTTCTGATCCCAAGCCGTGGTAGTTCACAACGAGCGGATAACGTTTTGTTTTGGTATATCCTTTGGGTAAATGAAGTATATAAGTTGTCGCTACACTGTCAAACTCCAATGTGCATTTCTGAGCAGATGCCATATAACCTATATGGATCGCAATAAACAGCAAACATAAAGATTGTAGTTTCATACCAATCATTTTTTAATCAGTATTGTATTAGCACTATTGACGCTGCACCCAAACAGAAACACTGCCGCCTTTTGTTTTGAACTCAGCCCAGCCATGTTCATCAATGTGCACTTCATCCTGTATATGTCCCAGATAATCATAGAACGTTTTACCGGCATGTCTGGCACCTACTTCCATATGTTTAAAGCCATCTTCGCCATTGGATAAGAGTACAGCACAACCTGTTTTATCATTATCTTCTTTCCCCTCTCTTGTCCACCCGATGCAATTAGGGTGATCGAAGTAATCACGCTGATATCCGAATGCAAATTCTTTCCTGGCTTTCAGCAAACCCTCCAGCGCATCGCATTTAGGCATATAAATTTCATATTCATTTCCATCTTTGCCTTTGTCCTTATAAGTTGAACTGTACAGGTCGGGATAAAACACACAAGGATATCCTTTTTCACGGAGTAAAATTAATGCGTAGGCCAATGCTTTGAACCATGGATTGACAGGGGCTTCGAGTGCCTGCAAGGGTTGTGTATCATGATTATCAATGAGTGTAACAGCCAATTCAGGTATCTCATTAACCAGACTTCCATCAAAGATGGCGGTCATATTGTAATCTTTTCCTTGCTCAGAAGCAGCATATAAATTATGATGTAATGAAGCATCAAACAAAGACATGCGGCCTTCAGTAACTTCTATATATCTTTTCAGCAATGGCAGATCGCCTGGAGCCCAATATTCGCCTACTACAAACATATCCTGTTTAAGGCTACGCATATGATCAATAAATTCAATAATGAATCTCGGTGAAATATGTTTGATCGCATCCAGCCGCATACCATTAAATTTAGCCGTTTCCAGATACCATTTACCCCAGTTCTTTATCTCATCACGCACGGCCTGGTTGCGGTATTCAATATCACAACACATAAGGTAATCAAAGTTTCCTTTTTCAACATCAATCACTTCCTCCCAGCCATCACCATATTCATTTTGAATACTGTATATACCAGTTTCTTTATTGCCAGCATCGTAATCTACTCCTGAAAAACATTGTGAATTCCAGATAAAATCTGAGTATTGATTATGCCTGCCGGGAAAAGTAAATTTTGTGAATGCTTCAATTTCAAACCGATCACTGATAAACTCATTGCGGTTCTCGGGATTTACTTTTTTCACCCAAACCTTTTCGGTTTCATCTCCTCCACCTTTGTGGTTCAGCACAATATCTGCAATAGCGGTGATACCATGCTCCTGCAATACCTTGATACAATCCAGATATTCATCCTTTGTTCCATAGCGTGTTTTTACAGAACCCTTCTGATCAAACTCTCCCAGGTCATACAAATCGTATATATCATATCCTCTTGAATGTTCACCTTCGGTACCTTTACACGCTGGTGGCAACCACACAGCTGTTACTCCCAGATCAGCAAGACGGGGTGCTTCGCTTTTGAGGTAGTTCCATAAACAACCATCTTCCCAGGAATACCAGTGGAAAAACTGCATCATTATTCCATTTAACATACTCTTATTTTTTAATTTTATGAAGTTTATTGAGCGAAGTGAAAGAACATTTGAAATACGATTGATAACAGCTAAAATCAATCGACGCATTGAATACAACGAAAATAAGCGTATCTGTTATCCTGCCAGTTACATCATTTCACTTTATTTTATCATAATTATCATTTTTTAGCTACTAGATAAAATGGTAATTATCGGTGTTTATTTTTTTGATATTTTATGATGAGAAGAAAAAAAATAATTCAAATTGTTTAGTGTATCTCCGGTCCATGTTATTTCAGAAGCATATGCAGGTATTCTTCTTTTCGGATTGCATAATCAAAAAAATAATTTAGCTGCCATTGCTGTGTCTTCTGTGCCTGTTTATTTTCGGCTTTATCCCAGGGTGCATACACGCGCATGCCACGTTTACCGCCTTTGTTATTTTGTGAAATAACACCCTGCTCCAGCAAAATTGCTTTAGGAAAAATAAACTGTCCGGCTTGGGCATCTTTTCTTACAGCGATGATAAAAAAATCGAATACATCTTCAACATCATATGGAGCTGTTATTCCATCAGCAGTGCGCTTCCAGATCGTCACAAACTGACCGGTCTTGGTTGGTGTTATTTTCGCAAGTCTGAATATTACGCTTCTATTATCCAGCTGAAAGTTCATCGCAGCATATTCAGCACTTTCAGCTTCTACCCTTTCCCTGGAACACTTCAATCCAAAAGACTGGTATATATTTTTCGCTGCTATAAATTCAGGATACACGTTTGATGATAATTATAAATTATAAGTTATGAATTATGAATTGCAATGAATAACATATTAGGTGTATATAAACAAACAAGCTTCGTTGTCTTACGAAGCTTGTTTCAATTTTAATCCATTATAAATTATGAGTTATGAATTCATAATTTATAATCCATAACTCATAATTATTCAATAATTACTTCGCGTATCTTCCGTTACGCTCACCATTCTCCCATTTCCAGGCGGTTGCAATGATCTCTTCAATGTTTGTATAACGCGCCTTCCAGCCTAGTTCTGTCAATGCTTTTTCTGCATTCGCAACCAGATAACTCGGGTCTCCGGGTCTGCGATCGCCATACTTCACCGGTACTTTTTTTCCGGTAGCACGTTCGGCCGCATCAATCATTTCTTTAACAGAATATCCTTTACCTGTTCCAAGATTACAGATCACCGGACCTTTACCTGAAAGTAAATAGGTAAACGCTTTGATGTGTGCGTCAGCCAGATCTTCCACATGAATATAATCACGCATGCAGGTACCGTCGGGTGTATCATAATCTGTACCGAATACCGTAATGGCATCACGTTCGCCTTTGATTGCTTTTAAGATCAATGGAATCAAATGTGGTTCCGGATCATGATCCTCTCCGATCAGTCCATCTGCCGAACAACCGGACGCATTAAAGTAGCGTAGAAATGCATAATTAATTCCATATGCATGATGGTAATCTTTGATTACACGTTCCAGCATCCATTTGCTTGCTCCATAAGGATTTATCGGATCCTGCGGGTGCTGTTCATCAATTGGAATATACTTAGGCGAGCCATACGAAGCACAGGTAGATGAAAATATAATGTTCTTACATCCCGCTTCACGCATGGCATCCAGCAAGGCAATAGAAGACGTAAGATTATTGGTATAATATTTCGCAGGATCGACTACAGACTCGCCAACATATGCAAATGCTGCAAAATGCATAACAGCTGCAACCTGATATTTCTTTATGATGTCTTTTACAAGTTCTTTATTTGCGATATCTCCTTCTACAAAACGTACCTCCGGATTTACAATCGCATCTTTATGACCATATACAAGATTATCCAAAACAATAACCTCGTAATTTAAATTGGCAAGTGCACGCACTGCATGGGAACCAATATAACCCGCACCGCCTGTTACTAAAATCGCTGACATAAAATATTCTATAATTATAAACTAAACTAGTTCAAATCTGCCTTAGAAACAAACAATATGAACCTGACTGTCAATTATTTTATAAAATTATTTTTTTGTTACTATTTTGATTGAAGTGGCGCAACGTTTAACTTAGAAAACCAGTCTTGTAAAATTTTGACTTACTTATGAATAGCGAAGAAATCCGTTTTTATTGTATACAAAAAAATGCCGTGGAAGAAAGCTTCCCGTTTGACGACACAACACTGGTTTTAAAGGTTGGCGGAAAGATATTCCTGCTCTTATCGCTAACCAGCGATCCAGTACAATTCAATGTAAAATGCGATCCGGAAAAAGCGGTTGAATTAAGAGAAGCATACGATAGTGTTTTACCAGGTTATCACATGAGTAAAAAACACTGGAACACGATTATCTGCGACGGCAGTGTTCGTGATAAAATGATTAAAGAATGGATCGATCACTCCTACGAATTGGTTTTTGAAAGTCTGCCAAAGAAAACCCGGCAAGAGCTATTATCATAAGCTACGTGCCCTGGCAATCTTCAACCACAGAATAACAACATTCAATATTTCATGAAACACATTAATAAGGAAAAACCTGTATTGGTTACCGGTGCTACCGGCTATGTAGCAGGCTGGCTTGTAAAAAAATTATTAGAGCAAGGCTTCACAGTACATGCACCGGTACGCAACCCTGCAGATAAAGAAAAACTTCAGTACCTGGACGCAGTTGCGTCAAAGACTCCCGGCACAATAAAATATTTCAAAGCAGATTTGTTAAAGCCTGGCTCTTATGATGAAGCCATGCAGGAATGCGAACTGGTATTTCATACAGCTTCTCCTTTTATCAATACAGTTAAGGATGCACAACGTGACCTGGTAGAACCAGCTTTAACGGGGACAAAAAATGTACTGGAATCTGTAAACAAAACGGGATCGGTAAAACGTGTTGTATTGACCAGCAGTGTTGCAGCTATTATTGGGGATGCGGCCGACTGTCTGAATTATCCAAACGGCGCAGCTACTGAAGCATACTGGAACACTACTTCTACTGTAAACCATATGCCGTATAATTATTCTAAAACAGTAGCTGAACAGGCGGCATGGGAAATAAATAAAAAGCAGGACCGCTGGGATCTGGTTGTCATAAATCCTTCGCTTGTAATCGGTCCGGGTTTAAATCCGTTTGCAACATCTGAAAGCTTTAACATTGTACGCCAGATCGGCGATGGCAGCATGCGCTTTGGCATACCGGATCTGAGCATAGGTGTAGTAGATGTACGTGACATAGCCGATGCACACTTCCTTGCTGGCTATACGCCAGCAGCAACGGGCCGGCATATCATCTCCACACAAAACATCAATTTACTCGAGTTGGCAAATATGCTGCGCAAAAGATATGGCAACGCATATCCCTTTCCTACCCGTTTCTTACCAAAGTCGTTGGTGTGGCTACTTGCGCCGCTGGCAGGCTTTAAACGTAAAATGATTGCACGTAATGTTGGCTATGCGTGGAAAGTTGACAATACAAAAAGCATAAAAGAACTGGGCATTCATTACAGACCGGTTGAAGAATCGATCGTTGAAATGTTTCAACAGATGTTGGATAGCGGGATGGTGAAGAAATAATTTGTCATTACAACATCTTCAATCCGTAATAAGCAATATTGTTTTTCGGATATTCTTTCAAACAAACTTCGTACAATGCCTTTGCTTCTTCCTTACGATCCAAACAAACAAGTGTGAATGCTTTGTTCACCATAGCCATTTCGCGATAACACAGTTTTGAAACACTGAACACGGTAAACATTCGAAAGCGATCTATCCATAGATATTTTGAAAAAAAATAAAAGCTCTTTTCAAAATCTACCAACGCTTGTTCATAGTTTCCCTGTCTCAATGCACGCATACCCTTGCGATGATCAACAGGTATAAAATAACGTAAACCATAAGCAATCACAAGGTAAGACATTGCAGCCCATAAAGCCGGTTCATCCGAACCTGAATAATAAAAAACCAAATGTAAAACTACCAGAAAAAGTATCTGACAAAGCAGATATAAATAATTCATGGATTGTATTTTCGGTGCAGGCTGTGTCATTAGATCATATATTACTTATTAATTTCAGAGAAATCCCATGTTTTATCTTTGTCGTAATAAATACCACCGCTGTCTACTGTAAGCGGTGAAGGAATATTGTTGTGATACAAGCTTCCTGTACCAAGTCCCTGAGGCATGTATACAGGGTATGTTGCTGTGAATTGCGAAATAGCATTCAAACCGATATTCGATTCAAGTGCAGAGGTCATCCACCATTCAATGCCTCTATATTCAGCAGCTTTGATCCATTCTCCTGTTTCTCTGAAACCGCCTAATAGTGTTGGTTTCAAAATAATAAACGGTGGATCAATTTCTTCCAGCACATTTTCTTTTGCTTCAAATGTATGTACTCCTATTAACTCTTCATCCAGCGCAATATCAAGTGGAGAATCTTTACACAATTGACGCATCAATTCCGTTTGCTTCGGCTTAATGGGTTGTTCAATGGAATGAAGACCATAAGCAGCGAGCATTTCCAGCTTCTGCCATACATCCTTTTCTGTGAAAGCGCCATTGGCATCTACACGTAGTACAACTTGTTCTTCGGCATATTGCTCCCTGATTTTTTCAAGCACCCAGCATTCTTTTTCAAAATCAATCGCCCCCACCTTCAATTTAATGCAGGAAAAACCCGATTTAATTTTCTCCAATGCCTGCGTCAGCATATGCTCCGGTTCATTCATCCACACCAGACCATTAATAGCAATCGGAGATTCAAAACTATAAAAACTGCTTTCGAAAATTTCCTGTTTACTACCATTTAAAAAATCTGCCTGCAACGTTTCCAGCCCCATGACAATAGAAGGAAAACCAATGAGATTTAATTCCGGTATTAACGAATCTACAAAACCCAGCGTATTCCAGGCATGTATAGAGCGGGTGTTAAGATGTTCGCATACCGCATCCAGCTTCGTTTCAAAATCCGGGAGATCATCTATGCTCAAGCCTTTAAGCGGTCCGCACTCGCCGTAAAATTGTTTATTATCATTTTCACCAATGATGTACCAGGTATCTTTGTGTGTAAGAATACCTCTGGAGGTACCAGCCTGGAACGTAAATGCCAGTCGATGTTTTTTCCAACGAATCTTCATACTCTACAAACAACTATACTTCCAGCGTGCTTTGATTCGGGAACAACAGCAGATCTTCAAAGTTGAAATTCAATTTTACTACATCCCCTTCCTGAATAGATATATCGGTGGTAAATGCTTTCAATTGCAGCTTATTCGGCAGGCGTAAAAATAATTTATACTGATCTCCATGAAATTCTTTACGGATAACAGCCGCTTTGGTAAGCGCCTTACCTTTAGTAAGTACTTCTATATCGTGTGAGCGAATGCCTGTAACAAAATTATTTCCAAGTTCTTTCTCACAGGTTTTATATCCTTTCAATTTCACATCTTCCAGTTTAGAAAAACGGAAGAAGTTTATATCAGAGAATAAAGCTGCTACATACGGTGAAGCAGGTTGATCATAAATTTCTTCAACCGTACCGAACTGCACCATCTTCCCATTGCGCATAACTAAAATAAGATCAGCAAGCGCCAATGCATCGGTTGTCTGGTGGGTAACAAAGACCAGACTGGTTTTCGTCTTACGAACCTCCTTCATCATATACATGCGGATATGATCTGCCAGCAATACATCCAGGTTACTGAATGGCTCATCCATCAACATAACCTGTGGGGCTGCTGCAAAGCAGGTAGCAATAGCAGCGCGCTGCTGCTGTCCGCCGGATAGCTGATAAGATTTGCGATCCAACAGATCCTCTATATGAAATATTTTTGCCAGGGCATCAATTTTCTGATCCTGTTCTTCTAATGTAAAATAACGTAAGGGATATTGGAGATTTTCTTTCAGCGACTGGTTCTTTTTCAAACCATAATCCTGTAACACAATACGAATGTGTTCATGACCTGCAACCAGGTTATGCGAAGGCCCCAATACACGACTACCGTTCAGATATATTTCACCGGCATTCGGATCAAATAAACCGGCCAGTAATTTTAACAAAGTTGTTTTTCCGCTCCCACTCTCGCCGACAATTGCCAGCTTCTTTCCTTTTTCAAGTTCGAATGAAATATCCTGCACCGCCTCAAAAGTAGCCTCATGATAGCGCATGCTTAAATTTTTAACTGATAACATACTGTAAATGTAGGGGAAAAAAGTGAAAGGGGAAAACCAGCGCATTTCAACCTAAATTCAACTCATGAGTTCGACTTAGAAAAAAGCCGACTTGGCTTAAAGTGTATAGTGTAATTCATGGAAAATAATAGTCACAATAGCAATTAGTAATTCACCCTAAATGAATTTGAAAAGAGAAATACACTTTACACTCTAAACTTTACACTTTTTTCTTTTTTTTTCTGTACCTTTCAACCACTTCATCTTTACCACAATGAGTACAATACGGATAGGCGGCGCAGCGGTAAATCAGACCCCGATTGATTGGGATAATAATGTAAAAAATATTCTTGAGGCGATACAACAAGCCAGAAATGCAAATGTAGAAATACTCTGCCTGCCTGAATTGTGTATCACCGGCTACGGTTGTGAAGACTTGTTCTTAACCGACTGGGTTGCTGAAACGGCTATTGAATACTGCTTTAAGATTGCTGCTGAATGTACGGATATTACTGTTTCTGTAGGCCTGCCCATGCGGATTGGCGGCGCAACCTACAACTGTGCCTGCATGATTGAAAATACCGTTGTGAAAGGTTTTTCTGCCAAACAATTTTTAGCAAATGAAGGGGTGCATTATGAAACAAGATGGTTTACACCATGGCCCCGCAATCACACATCAACTTATACTTATAAAGAAAATAAATATCCATTTGGAGATATACTTTACAACATTGGTGAGGCACGCATTGGTTTTGAAATCTGCGAAGATGCCTGGCGGGAAGACCGTGTAGCAATACGCCATTACGAAAAAGGCGCAACGCTGGTATTGAACCCCAGTGCCAGTCATTTTGCCTTTGGTAAATCTGCCATCCGCTATGACCTGGTGATCGGCGGATCTGAAAAATTCAATTGCACGTATGTATACGCAAACCTGCTGGGAAACGAAGCCGGCAGAATGATCTACGACGGAGAAGTACTGATTGCCCACAAAGGAAAGCTCATCCAGCGTAACGACCGCTTATCGTTTAAAGATGTCAATCTGATATATTCAGACATTGATCTGGCATCTGACGTCGTGGAGCATGTTGATCTGACCCACGATGATCTGGAAAAAGAATTTGAATTCTGGGAAGCAACGTCGCTTGGGCTTTTTGATTATATGCGCAAAAGCCGCAGCAAAGGATTTGTTCTATCCTTAAGTGGCGGCGCCGATTCTGCAGCCTGCGCCATCATGGTTGCAGAAATGATTCGGAAAGGATTAAAAGAACTTGGTCTAAAACTCTTCCTTCAAAAATCAGGCATGGAAAACATGTTTGATTTGAATGGCTTACTAAATCTGGAGTTTGAAGAACAAGCAAAAAAAATAACTGCCGTATTTCTTACAACCGCTTACCAGGCAACAAAAAACTCAGGACCAGAAACATTTGAATCTGCACAAACACTGGCGGCTTCTATCGGAGCGACTTTTTACCACTGGAGTGTTGATGAAGAAATTGAGCAATACAAAGCTACTATTGAAAAAGTAATCGAACGCCCTTTAAGTTGGGAGAAAGATGATCTGAGTCTGCAGAACATACAAGCCCGCGGACGTGCACCAATCATCTGGCTGCTGACAAATATTAAACAAGCATTACTGATCACTACCTCAAACCGCAGTGAAGGCGATGTAGGCTATGCCACCATGGATGGTGATACTGCAGGCGGCATTGCCCCTATCGCTGGGGTAGACAAGGATTTTATCCGAAGCTGGTTACGATGGGCTGAACAAAACAGAAATCATTCAGGCTTGCGTCTTGTGAACGGTCTTGCTCCTACCGCCGAACTCCGCCCTGCGGGCTCCAATCAAACCGATGAGCGCGACCTGATGCCTTACGATGTACTTGCCCGCATAGAACGTAAAGCAATTAAAGAAAGACGTTCTCCGAAACAGGTATATTCAGATCTTATAAAAGATGAACTTCATACAAGGAATGAATATAAATATTGGGTAAAGAAATTTTTCAGAATGTGGTCAATCAACCAATGGAAGCGCGAACGAATCGCACCTTCCTTTCACATGGATGATTTTAATATCGACCCTCGTTCGTGGTATAGATTCCCGATATTGAACAGCGGATTCACGAAAGAGATTGCAGAACTGGACAAGCTTGATTAAACATCCAGCACCGAATAATCGGTTTTAGTTTTGGGTTTTGTTTTGGGCTTCGGAGAAAAAATAATGTCTCCCGGCATTACTTCAAACATACTATTCACCTGGGTTGCTGAAAAAGAACTTCTGAAATTCATTGCAGCGGAAACTAAAGTTGTTTTCATAATCTGTTTGTTTAAAAACGTGCTATTACTAAAACCTGATGGCATAAATGTATAGAAGCTCTTTCAAAAATGCAAACACAACATTCTGTAATACAGTATTTTACACAATATACTCTACTTTTTTCTTAAAATTATACCATAACTGCCGGAAATTCATTTCAGGTGAAAACAAGTTCTTTATAAAATGCAATTAAAAGGAAAAAAGAACTTCTGATATAATTACATTACCTTTGTCATCCATATTATTTACTACATCGTGTCGCACATAGGTTCTGAAATCTTACAGGCAAAATCAATACTTGAAGCCGGAAAAGCAGTAGCAATACCAACAGAAACCGTTTACGGACTGGCTGCAAATGCAATGGATGCAGACGCTGTAGCACAAATTTTTGCGATCAAAAAAAGACCAACCTTTGACCCACTGATTGTTCATACATATTCACTTGAAGCCCTGAAATCATTCGTTCTTGAAATACCTGAGGCTGCAAGTTTACTTGCCAATGCTTTCTGGCCGGGCCCGCTAACCTTACTACTACCCAAAAAACCAATCATACCAGATCTTGTTACCAGTGGTCTGGAGCGTGTAGCGGTACGCATTCCCAATCATCCGCTTACATTACGTTTGTTGCAATCGCTCGACTTTCCGCTTGCTGCACCAAGCGCCAATCCTTTTGGCTACATCTCTCCTACTACAGCACAGCATGTAGCAGACCAACTGGGTGAAGACATTGAGTATATACTGGATGGTGGCGCTGCCAGCATTGGCGTGGAGTCAACAATTGTTGGCTGGGAAAATGGTATCGCAACCGTATTGCGTGTAGGAGGTTTATCAATCGATGCCATTGAAAAAGTAATCGGTCCGGTACAGGTACAATCGGTAAGCTCCTCCAACCCTGCGGCACCAGGCATGCTAAAGAGCCACTATGCACCACGCATTCCGATGCGTGCGGGTAACATTACAGAATTAATCAAAGAATTTTCAGGAAAAAAAATTGCCGTATTATCCTTTCAGCAAGCTTATCCTACCGCAGATATCAATTACATTTTATCTGAATCAGGAAATCTGAACCAGGCTGCACAGCGCTTATTTGCAGCCATGCGGGAGCTTGACAATACAGATGCTGAAATCATTCTAACTGAGTTTGTACCTGCTATTGGTCTGGGCTTAGCCATCAACGACCGCTTAAAACGTGCCTGTGCGGAAGAATAATTACTAGCTGCCAGATCTTAGTTTCCAGACAAAATAATGTGCAGTTGTTCCAGTAATAAAGCAAAGTTTTATTGAATACTCACTCCAATAAGAAGCGCTGTTAAAGCCAGTGTGCAAAGGATTCCACCGGATGCGTATAACAAATAAATTATTTTTTCAATTCCTTTTGAGGAAGAATGCAAACCTCTTTTACCTGTCATCGCTGCTAAAAACATTCCTACAATCATTAAATAGGTAGAAACAATCAGTGACCAGCCAACAGGCTTTTCATATACATCCAGCTTTATAAAATTCCACGCAGCGCCTAATGCAATCAACATCACACCAGCCATGCTGCCGCCAGAATGCACAACACGCCATGCCACTTCTCTTTCAGGTTTTGTTTTTATTGCTTTTGCAAAAGCATACCCACCCACCACACTTACATAAAGAACGATAATGCCGTTTAAAATAAAAGGATAAACCATACGCTGTTTGATAAAAATGAAAACTCTTCAACCTATTAAATTCCCTGTTACTATGAAAGTATTAATCAACTCAAACAGAGACTTTACAAAGATGAATAATTAAGTTACTGATTGCTAGTCAAATCACGTATTCTATTGTTTATGCTTATAATCGTGCTATTTTTTTTGTACTTTGTACAGTATTAAAATTACCGTAAACGTATGTTGAATTATATTATCTGGAATGTTGCACCCTATCTGGCAGAGATCGGAAACTTTGAGCTGCATTGGTATAGCATTTTATTTGCAGCTGGTTTTTATTTCAGCTTCAGAATCATGACTTCCATTTATGTCTCTGAAGGAAGAAAAGAAACTGATGTAGAGAAATTGGCTATATACATGTTTCTTGCGACGTTGATCGGAGCTCGCATGGGGCATTGCATCTTCTATGACTGGGGTTATTTTCAGCACCATATCCTGGAGATATTTTTACCGGTTGAATTTGAACCGGAATTTCAATTCACGGGTTTCAGAGGATTAGCTAGTCATGGCGCAGCCTTCGGAATCATCTTCGCAGTATGGCTTTATTCCAGAAAATACAAAGATCAAAAGTTCTTGTATGTATTGGATCGTGTGGTAATTGTTGTTGCCCTGGCGGGTGCCTGCATCCGTATGGGTAATTTAATGAACTCTGAAATCATTGGAAAACCTGCCGATTCAGCTACATCGTTTGTATTTACTTATCCAACTAAACAGTATCTGGTTGAAACCTTTGGTGAAAAAACCATCCAGGATGTACATTTCAAAGAGCTCGGTAAAGATTCCATCAACCTGGGGCTGCCGATAACCAAAATGAAAATGACATTAAAAACCAAACGTATTGATTCTGCAGCCGCCTTCGCAAATTACGCTATTGCAAAAGCAATTTTAAAGGACCGGAATTATTCAGAACATATAGCAATACCGCTGGAGCAAAAAATTTTCCTGGGTACACGCATCATTGATGAAAAACATCAGGAAATTGATGTACTGGTTTATGGTATTCCCCGTTATCCGGCCCAACTGTTTGAAGCTATCTCTTCGTTCCTTCTATTCCTTCTATTGTATGGGTTATACAAAAAATACGGTGCTGAAACACCTGAAGGCTTTTTATTCGGATTATTTGTTATTATCCTCTTCTCTCTGCGTTTCTTCTATGAACTCTTTAAAGAAAATCAATCTGCATTTGAAGATGAAATGGATTGGAACATGGGTCAACTCTTAAGTATTCCATTAATACTCGCGGGCATTTTTGTTCTGATAAGAAGCTTCAAAATCAAGAAGGATAAAAAGCAATCATAATGGAAAAGAAAAAAGTCTTCACAGGTGTTATTAAACAGGTCTTTATCATACCTGTGAAGATTTATCAATATAGTATTTCACCATTGCTACCAGGAGCTTGCCGTTACTACCCTACTTGTTCGGAATATTGTATACAGGCCATTGAAAAACACGGACCATTAAAAGGTATTTGGCTTGGCACCAAACGCATCTGCAACTGCAATCCCTGGGGCGGCAGCGGTTATGACCCGGTACCGTGATAGTTATAATGGATTAAGCAAGTAACTAGAACCTAGTTACTAGGTTCCAGAAAAAAAAACAGCGTCTTTACATAAATGTAAAGACGCTGTTTTTTTAATATACCAGTTTATGATTTCTTTCATTTTATGAATCATCGATTTCTTTTGAAGCAGCCTGTTGTCTGGAAACTATTAACTAGCGCCTGGTAACTACAACGCCCCCTTCTTAATCTCTTCTACAACTTCCGGATCAAGCAAAGTAGAAGTATCACCCAAGCTGTTTAATTCACCTTCAGCGATCTTTCTTAAAATACGACGCATAATTTTTCCTGAACGTGTTTTCGGTAAGCCAGGTACAATCTGAATCTTATCGGGCTTGGCAATTGGACCAATCAATTTTACAACACTATCTAAAATCTCTTTACGCAGCTGCTCATGGTTCTTGTCTGTTTTATCACAGATCACATAGGCATAAATACCTTGCCCCTTGATATCATGCGGATAGCCTACTACAGCAGATTCAATGACGTCTGTCTGCTCGTTGATCGCACTTTCAATTTCAGCGGTACCAAATCTATGTCCTGACACATTGATCACATCATCTACCCTGCCCAGAATTCGGTAATAGCCCTTCTCATCACGCTTACAGCCGTCGCCGGTGAAATAGAGATTGGGGTAAGTAGAGAAATACGTTTGTCTGCACCGCTCATGATCTCCATATGTAGTACGTATGATCGAAGGCCACGGAAATTTCATACACAAATTTCCTTCAACATCATTACCTTCAAGAATCGCTCCATTAGCATCTACAATAACAGGCTGTACTCCCGGCAGCGGCAGGGTTGCATACGAAGGAATCAATGGAGTAATATTAGCTAATGGGGAGATTAAAATCCCTCCTGTTTCTGTTTGCCACCAGGTATCAACAATCGGACATTTCTTCTTCCCGATACGTTCGTCATACCAATGCCATGCTTCTTCATTAATCGGTTCTCCTACCGATCCCAATACTTTTAAAGATGCCAGTGAATATTGTTCCGGTATTTCATCGCCAAACGACATCAGCGAGCGTATAGCCGTAGGTGCCGTATAAAAATGTGTGACCTTATATTTATCAATAATTTTCCAGAATCTTCCCGCATCAGGATATGTAGGTACCCCTTCAAACATCACCTGTGTAGCCCCTTGCAGCAACGGACCATATACAAGATAGCTATGGCCGGTTATCCAGCCTATATCTGCTGTACAGAAATACACATCTCCTTTTTTATATTGAAAAACATTAGCAAAGGAAAATGCTGTATATACCATGTACCCGCCTATTGTATGAACAACACCCTTAGGTTTGCCGGTAGAGCCTGAGGTATATAAAATAAACAAAGGATCTTCTGAGTCCATGACTTCAGCTTCATAAACTGGTGCAACCTGCGCTGCTTCTGCATGCCACCAGTAATCGCGACCAGGCTTCATAACAACAGCATCACCGGTACGTTTGACAACAATGACTGTTTGAACCGTTTCACATTGCTGTAATGCTTCATCAATCAATGATTTTACAGCAATGCTTTTCGCACCTCTATATGAACCATCTGTAGTAATAACTGCTTTTGCCTTGGCATCATTTACGCGGTCAGCTACAGCACTTGCAGAAAACCCTGCAAAGATCACCGAATGTACCGCTCCTATCCGGGCACATGCCAGCACAGCAATAGCAAGTTCAGGAATCATAGGCATGTAAATACAAACACGGTCGCCTTTGTTAATACCTTTACTTTTCAATACACCCGCAAATGCACAAACCTGTTCGTATAGTTCCTTATAGGTAATGGCTTTGCCTGTTTCATCTGGGTTGTTTGATTCCCAATGAATCGCAACCGTATCCGGCATCGCCACGGCATGACGGTCCAATATATTTTCAGTAATGTTTAACTTGCCGCCAATAAACCACTTTACATCCGGATCAGAAAAATTCCATTCCAGCGTCTTATCCCATTTCTTTTTCCAAATGAATTGCTCAGCCTGTTCTTCCCAATATTTTTCAGGATTTGAAACACTTGCTGCGTATGCCCGGGTATATTCGTCAAAAGATTGAATTGCTTTAATCATGGTATAAAAAACGGTTAAATAACAAATTAAATATATAAATTTAAACGATAATTGTGAAAGCGTGCATTCGATTTTAAGACATATTCTTTTCCTCCTTTCTATTTTTGCTTTTGCCCAAACAGGCTTCGCTCAGACAGACTCCACGCTGTCTTCTTATTTCATTATTGACAGTATACATATTGAAGGCAACAAACGCACCAAAACATTTATCATTGAACGCGAACTGGATTTCAAAGTCGGTGATACAATCTTAACAAAGAACATTGAAAGTCGTCTGCAGCGTACACAAAATCGCTTATTCAACACTTCTTTGTTTTTAGAAACCAATACACAGCTTGTTTCAACAGACGCAATACATAAAACGGTTAAAGTGGTCGTACGAGAACGGTATTATACCTACATCGTTCCCATCATTGGCCTTGCCGATCGTAACTTCAACGAATGGTGGGTACAGCGTAACCACAATCTTAACCGTCTGGATGTAGGACTTTATTTTCTGCAAAAAAATATGCGCGGCAGGAATGAATCGATGAAAATTAAAGTTGAATTCGGCTTTACAAAAAAAGCCGAATTCACTTATACAATCCCTTACTTAACAAAATCCAGAAAACTTGGATTGATCTACTACATAGGTTATATATTAAACAAACAGGTAGCCTATAACACCATAGAAAATAAATTATTCTATGTTGAAAGCTCCGCCTTTATCCGCGAGCGTTTCGGTACAGGTATAACATTTACTTACAGAAGTAAATTTTACCTGGAACATCAGTTAGGTGCCACCTATTACAACAATGCGATCGGTGATACTGTGGCACAATTAAACCCTACCTATTTTTCAGAAGGAAGAACCAAACAGGAATATATTTCTTTAAAATATTCCCTGATCAAAGATCACCGGGATATTCGCTATTACCCGTTAAAAGGAACGTACATACGCTTCGATGCAGAACAGATGGGCCTCGGCATCAACAAGGATATTTCACTTACTGCCTTTAAAGTAGAAATAAGTGTGTACAAGCCTATCAAAAAACGTTTCAATATTGCAGGTACGTTAAAAGGTAAAGTTTCTACACCTATACAACAACCGTATTTCAATCAGCGTGGCCTGGGTTATGATAAGGAGGCTGTAAGTGGTTATGAACAGTATGTTATAGACGGACAAAAATATATTCTGAGCAAAATAAATTTCAGGTTTAAGTTATTGGATTGGAATGTACCACTACACGACTTCCCCGATGAACGATTCTCCAAAATTCCCTTAAAAGTTTTTTTAAAGGCTTACATGGATATGGGTTATGTATGGGATAACCGGACCACCGTATACGCGCAGGGCAACAGACATTACGCCAATACCTACTTGCCTGGCGGTGGCGTAGGGTTTGATTTTGTAACCTATTACGATTTCGTTGTACGTGTGGAATATTCCGTAAACCGTGATTTGCAAAGCGGTGTATTTATCAACTTCAAGGCGGGAATTTAGTAGTTAGTAAACAGTGGTCAGTTGTCAGTAAACAGCTAATTCCAAATTCTGTCTATTAACTTTAGATTGCCAGCCATAATCATGTGCTTTGTATAGATGATAATAGTTAAGATGCCCATTTTTATTTTATCTGACAACTGACCACTGTTTACTAACTACTAATTTTCCTATTTTCAAATAATTACTTACTTTCAGGAATTCATAAAAACAATCGATCTATGTTAAAACGCTTTATTGTCTTTCTTACACTCGTATCGTTGAGTATTGGAAATACCTTTGCAGATGAAGGTATGTGGCTGCCATTTTTGTTGGGCAAGAATTACGAGCAAATGAAGAAGCTTGGTCTTAAAATTACAACAGAGCAAATCTATTCTGTAAACAATTCCAGCTTAAAAGATGCCATAGTAAATTTTGGAAATTTCTGTACCGGAGAAGTTATTTCTCAGGATGGTTTGATACTTACTAACCACCACTGCGGGTTTGATGCTATACAATCACACAGCTCGGTAAAAAATGATTATATCACAGATGGTTTCTGGGCCATGGACCGTTCTCAGGAATTAAGCAACCCCGGCTTAACCGTTACATTCCTGGTTCGCATGGAAGATGTAACCAGCAGGTTTGCAGGAAAAACAGATGAAGAGCAGGAAGCATTGCTGATCGAGCTTGATAAAGAATACAGCGAAGCAGATAAATACACAACTGCTGTTGAAGATTTTTTTGAAGGCAATCAAAAGATCCTTTTTGTTTATCAGATCTTTAAAGACATCCGTCTGGTAGGTGCTCCCCCATCATCCGTAGGAAAATTCGGCGGTGATACGGATAACTGGATGTGGCCAAGACATACAGGAGATTTTTCTTTATTCAGAGTATACATGGATAAAGATGGCAAGCCAGCAGAATACTCCAAGGACAACGTTCCATACCACCCACGTACACATTTATCGGTTTCAACAGCTGGTGTTAAGAAAAATGATTTCTCTATGGTAATGGGTTATCCGGGCAGCACAGAACGTTACATGACTTCTTACGGTGTAGCCATGAATTACTACCAGAGCAACCCGGCGAAAATAAAACTCAGAGAAAAGAAACTTGCCCTGATGAAGGAAGATATGGATGCAGATCCCAAAGTACGCATTCAGTATGCTTCTAAATATGCGCGCGTAAGTAACTACTATAAATACTTTATCGGCCAGAACCAGGGCTTAAAAAGACTGCATGTGATTGAAGACAAACAAGCAGAAGAAGCGGCTTTTGAAGCATGGGTAAAACAAGACAGCGCACGCACAAAAGAATACGGTCTTGTGCTTGCCAACTATAAAAAAATCTATGACGTGTATGGTACCGTTAACTTACCATACGTGTATATACAGGAAGCTGCCTTTGGTACAGAGATTTTAGAGTTTGCTTATAGAGTAAACAAGTTGGTAGAAGCCGGCATTGACACGAAAGAAGGTAAAGCGGCTTTAGCTGCCGCAGCAGATGAGTACTTTAAAGATTACAACAAAAGCACCGATCAGAAAGTATTTGCTGCGTTGTTGAAAATGTATTATGATGATATTGACAAAAGCCTGCACCCGGGTATTTTTAAAGAGGTAGAAAAGAAATACAAAGGTAATTTTGAAAAATATGCAGCTATGGTCTTCGCTAAATCCATGCTGGCAAACAAAGCAGCCTTCGATGCATTCATGAATGCACCTAGTGCAGCGTTGTTGAAGAAAGATGTTGGCTATATCTGTATGATTTCTATCCTGGGCGACTTCAGAGCGAACGTAGGACCAACATTGGGCAGCGTATTCAATGCTTTGGAGTTAGTAAACAAATCATACTTAAAAGCGATTTTAGAGATGCGTTCAGGAGAAGCTTTATATCCGGATGCAAACTTTACCATGCGACTTACTTATGGAACGGTGCAGGATTATTTCCCGAAAGATGCTGTCTACTATAATTACTTCACCACACTGGATGGTATTATGGAAAAAGAAGATTCAACCAATGAAGAATTTATCGTTCCCAAAAAATTAAAAGAGTTATACCTAAGTAAATCCTATGGCAACTATGCAAACGAAGAAGGTAAACTACCTATTTGCTTTATTACAACAAACGATATCACCGGTGGTAATTCCGGTAGTCCGGTGATGAATGATAAAGGCGAATTAATAGGCGTTGCATTTGATGGCAACTGGGAAGCCATGAGCGGAGATATCATCTATGAGCCGGCATTGCAGCGTACTATTTGCGTTGATATACGGTATGTGTTGTTTATGATCGAACAGTATGCAGGTGCTGGCCACCTGATCAAGGAAATGACTTTGGTTAAATAACAATCAACAATTTCTTAATTAAATAAAAAGAGTCCCGACTCCGATAGCTATCGGGGTCGGGACTCTTTTTATTTATAC
>JAGKWN010000182.1 GCA_021151805.1 Cytophagaceae bacterium
GGACGCTCTTCTTTTTTATATGAATTTGAGAAAATAGATTTAGTCTCTTCTGCTGTTTAACTTAACCAGTAGTTTCAATATTTCGATATACAGCCACACAAGTGTTACCAGCAATCCAAAAGAAGCATACCACTCCATATATTTCGGCGCTGCATTCGCTTCTCCTTGCTCAATAAAATCAAAATCCAGTACCAGATTTAATGCAGCAATTACTACTACTACCAAACTGAAAATGATTCCAACAATTCCGTTTCCATGGATCAAAGGAATCTGAATTCCGAAAAAACCAAGTACCATTGAAACCAAGTAGATCAGTGCAATTGCACCGGTTGCCGCAACAATACCAAGTTTAAAGTTTTCAGTTGCTTTTATCAAACCAGAACGATATGCCAGCAACAAACAAAGAAATGTTGCACAAGTCAGTAAAACCGCCTGAATAGCTATACCCGGATACATGGCATCAAAAAAACCTGAGATAGCACCCAAAAATACGCCTTCGAATAAAGCATACGCCGGAGCTGTGTAAGGAGACCATGTTGGTTTAAAACTTGTTGCTAATCCCGCTATTAAAGCCAGAATTACTGCACCCAAAACATAAGGAACACCTGATCCTGATTTCAGCATAAAATCCCATGACAGAATTGCGGTACAGAAAACCAGACCGATCAGAATAAAACTTTTATTGACCGTTCCTCTGATTGTCATTGTTTCTTCACCACTAATGGCTTTAACGTTAAATACATTTTCGTTCAAGGCCGGATTTGAAGTTCTTAACATCGTTTTTATTGTTGATTGTGAATATAAATACAATAATACTACAAATTAGTGTTTTTCCATGCTGGAAGAAATAACTAACTTGCTTCTTCATTTAGCTGAAACGTACTAGTTCGATAATTCTTATGTCTGAAATTCGCAAAACATACTCGCCGGTTGAGGTAGAAAATAAATGGTATTCATATTGGCAGGAAAACAAATTCTTTCATTCTGAGCCAAATACAGCTAAAAAGCCCTTCACGATTGTAATTCCACCACCAAACGTAACGGGAGTTTTACACATGGGTCATATGCTGAACAATACCATTCAGGATGTTTTGATCCGGAAAGCACGAATGGAAGGCAGAGAAAGCTGTTGGGTACCCGGTACTGATCATGCATCTATTGCCACAGAAGCAAAAGTAGTTGCCTTATTACGCGAACAGGGAATTAAAAAAAGTGATCTTTCACGCGATAAATTCCTGGAACATGCCTGGGCATGGAAAGACAAATACGGCGGAATTATTCTGGAACAATTAAAAAAGCTTGGAGCTTCCTGTGATTGGGACAGAACACGCTTTACCATGGAAGATAATCTTTCAGACGCGGTTATCGAAGTGTTTAATAAACTATACGAAGACGGTATGATCTACCGCGGATTCCGCATGGTTAACTGGGACCCGGAAGGTAAAACAGCCTTGTCTGATGAAGAAGTAATTCATAAAGAAGTTCAATCTAAATTATATTACATAAAATACAAGGTTGTCGGTTCTGAAGATTTTGCTCTTGTAGCAACAACACGTCCTGAGACAATCCTTGGTGATACTGCCGTTTGTATTCACCCGAAAGATGAACGCTGGAAACATCTGAAAGGTAAAAAAGTTATTGTTCCACTTATCAATAAAGAGATACCGATCATTGAAGATGAATATGTTGATCTTGAATTCGGAACAGGTTGTTTAAAAGTAACACCTGCACATGATGTAAACGATTACCAACTGGGCCAGAAACATGGTCTTGAAGTAATCGACATCATGAATGATGATGGTACTTTTAATGAAAAAGCACAGTTGTATGTTGGCTTGGATCGCTTCAAGGTTCGTAAACAACTTTCCGTTGAATTAGAAGAAAAAGGCTACCTGGTAAAAACAGAAAATCTAACCAACAATGTTGGTTATTCAGAGCGTACTAATGCTGTAGTTGAGCCCCGCCTTTCACTGCAGTGGTTTGTAAACATGCGCAGCTTCATGGACAAACATCCCGAAGTGCTGAGTTCTGTTATGAACGATGAGATCAAATTACATCCGGCGAAATTTAAAAATACTTATAAGCATTGGATCGATAATATTAAAGACTGGTGTATCTCCCGCCAATTATGGTGGGGACAGCGAATTCCTGCATGGTATCTGGCCGACGGGAAATTTGTTGTAGCCATGAATGAAACCGAAGCATTAACCAAAGCAAAAGCACTAACTGGAAATTCAGCGCTTACGCTTGCAGATTTAAAACAAGACGAAGATGTACTGGATACCTGGTTCTCTTCCTGGCTGTGGCCGATCTCTGTATTTGATGGTTTCAAAGACCCGTCAAATGAAGATATTAAATATTATTACCCAACCGATGATCTGGTAACAGCGCCTGAAATTTTATTCTTCTGGGTAGCCCGCATGATCATGGCTGGCTATGCATTCAGAGGAGAAAAGCCATTCAGTAATGTATATCTAACAGGTATTGTACGCGATAAGCAGGGCCGTAAAATGTCTAAGTCATTAGGCAACTCTCCTGATCCGTTGGATCTGATTGCTAAGTATGGCGCTGATGGAGTACGCTTTGGTATGTTGTTAAGTTCTCCTGCAGGTAATGACTTGCTGTTTGATGATAAGTATTGTGAGCAAGGAAGAAATTTCACCAATAAATTATGGAATGCATTCCGCCTAATTAAAGGCTGGGAAATTGATAATACCTTGCCTTATTCCAACGAAGCTTCTGTAAACTGGCTGAATGCAAAAATCCAGGCAAGCTTAACTGAAATAGAAGATCACTTCAGCAAATATCGTTTATCAGATGCTTTAATGAGTGTTTATAAACTTGTTTGGGACGATTTGTGTGCCTGGTATCTGGAAATGATCAAGCCTGAATTCGGAAAACCAATTGATGCAAAAACCTACCAGGAAACATTGGCGATCTTTGAACAGGTACTGAAAATTGTTCACCCGTTCATGCCATTTATCACAGAAGAATTATGGCATGAAATTAAAGAGCGCGATGCAAAAGATTGTGTAATCATTTCTCAATGGCCTGCGATCAAGCCTTACTCACAGGAAGTGCTTATCAGTGGAAACGCCATCATGGAAATTGTGACCCAACTGCGAAATATCCGTGTTTCTAAACAGTTAGCTAAAGACGTTCGTCCTGAATTATATATTAAAACAACTCAAAAAGAAACCTATCTGGCTTTTGAATCTGTAATAAAAAAACTAGGTTTAGCTGGAGAAATCAATTTTGTGCAGGAAAAAGTTGAAGGCTGTGCATCATTTGTGATAAAAAATGATGAATTCTTTTTCTCTATTCAATCTTCTCAAGTAGATGTAGCTGAGGAGAAAGCACGTATTGAAAAAGAACTTGAATACACAAAAGGGTTTCTTGCCTCTGTTGAAAAGAAACTTAGTAATGAAAAATTCGTACAAAATGCGGCGCCGCATATACTGGAAAACGAAAAACAAAAACAACAGGATGCGCTTTCAAAATTAAAATCATTGGAAGAAGCGTTAAAAGAAATAGTTGCTTAATTTATAAATCGTTTACGAATCCCTAACAGAATGAAACATCTTCTACGAATCCTAATTTTATTGCTGGTCGTATCGGCAACAGGTACTTTTGAAGTTGCTGCACAAAACCCGGCACAAAGCAAGAAGTACAAAAAGAAAGCAAAGGCTGCTAAAAAGAAAAAGAAAGATGCCTATACACCAACCTATCATGATGCTGACGCAGATCATGACGGTGTACCAGATAGCCGTGACCAGTGTATACACACACCTAAAGGCGAACCCGTAACTCCATTCGGTTGTCCGTATGACGTTGATTTCGATGGTATCTATGATTACGAAGATTCATGTCGCAATGAAGCTGGTCCGAGAGAAAACCATGGTTGTCCATGGGGCGATAAAGACAATGACGGTATTATGGATAACGTAGATGAATGTCCTACGATACCAGGTTTAAAGATGTATCATGGCTGTCCGGATACAGATGGTGATGGTATCCCGGATAACAAAGATAAATGTCCTAAAGTACCGGGAACCATTCAATATGACGGATGCCCGCCTCCATTTAAAGATTCAGATGGAGATGGTGTAGATGATTATACCGATTTATGCCCAAGTACACCTGGATTAAAAACAAACAGAGGTTGTCCGGAATTAAAACCTGCAGAAAAAGCAGCGCTTCAGAAAGCATTCGACAATTTATTGTTTGAGACAGGTTCGGATGTAATTGTTTCTTCTTCATTCCAATCACTGGATGATTTAGCAAAAGTATTGAGAAACAACCCTACTTATAAACTATATATTGAAGGCCATACCGATAATGTTGGCGATGATGAAGCAAACTTAGACTTGTCAAAACGAAGAGCTATTTCAGTTAAACATTATCTGACTTCAAAAGGTGTTGGAGCGGAACGTTTAAGTACAGATGGTTTTGGTGAAGCAAGACCGGTTGATACAAATGAAACACCGGAAGGACGTAAGAAAAACCGTCGTGTAGAAATGCACATTATTCAATAGATAGAATAATACTTTATATTATCAAAAAGTCTGCTCGTTTAACGGGCAGACTTTTTTGTTTTTGCCGAATGGCATTTTTATGACTGAAATATAACTTTCAGAAGTTAAGGTTACCTTAATAGGCAAAATAAGATTAAATAACTGTATAATTCTTACCTTATAATTTTACAGAATTTAAAGTTGAATAAATTATTCATAACAAATCTTTAGGGTCATCCTTCAATAATTTGAATGTTAATTACTTGATGCAATATTTCATTAAAAT
>JAGKWN010000048.1 GCA_021151805.1 Cytophagaceae bacterium
ATATTATAGTTACCTTTTTCGTTTCCGGTATATATAAAAATACATTCACTCTTTCGCGCTATGAAAATTCATTACAGAACTGCTTTATTTTTTTTACTCGTGTCAGTCGCATCTCCGGCTTTTTCACAGCGCTGGTCGTACGCAAGCTTGTCCAAAGGAAAGGTAGGAATGTCTGCCGGTGTGATCGGTGATAAAATCATGTTTTTTTCCGGGAGTACCTGGATCTTTGGTGGACAGACATTATTACCGGAAGCAGAACTGTTTGATATCCGTACAGGCCAGTCACAATTCATATCGCTCGATCCTGCTGCTAAAAGAAATATTGCTTCTGCCGCAACTGTGGGCAGCAAGCTTATTTTTGCCGGCGGGGATTATGGCTGGCCAACCGACCGGGTGGATATCTACGATACGCTCACCGGGACATGGTCAACCGCACAGCTTTCACTCGACAGATATTTTATCGCGCCCGTAAGCATAAGCAATAAAGCCTTATTTGCTGGTGGTTCCAGCAGAACCGTCGATAGAAATGTAAGCAATGTTGATATTTACAACCTGCTGACAGATAGCTGGAGCTATGTGCAGTTGCCCGCATATCAAGGGGCCGACGGTCTTACTCCCTATCGCCGCAACATTGGCGGCATAGGCTATGGTTCAAAAGCTTATTTTGCAGGCGGGGTGGAAGGGATCAATGAAGATGATGCCTGCAACATGGTGAGTGTATTGGATGCAGCAAGCAACACCTGGCTGCCCAGCCTTACCTTATCCAACCGTAAGACGGATATCTGTACCGGGGCGTATAACGGTAAGGTTTATTTTGCTGGCGGAAGTGTAAGGTATTATGAGTCACAATCAGGTGACTATTTCAACTATCCATCAGACAGCATGAATGTCTACGATACCTTGACCGGCACAATGAGTACGGTAAAAATACCGCGACTTCTTTATTCCTATGCTGGAAATAATCCAGCATTAAGACCTTGGGATAGATGCGTTCAGGCAGGTTGTAAATTATTTATGATCCCCCAATCTACCTCTTATGCTGGTGCCAACGGGAAGCCCGATACCATTGCCATTTATGACATGGCCCGCAACACCTGGGCCTTTGAAGCCCTGCCGCATCCCAGATCAGGAGTAACAGCAGCAGCCTGTAAAAATAAAGTATATTTTGCCGGCGGTGGAAGTATTACGCAACTGGGCGATTTCAAAAGCGATATTGACATTTACACCTTAAGCCCTGTGTTAAAGACAGCCGTCGACAATGTGTTCACTAATAGCTTTGACATGGGCAGCATCGAAGAGCATGCCACCAAACAGGTAACGCTGCAGATCAGCAACGAAGGCGATTACGACCTGCTGTTTGATCCCGCGGCTACCTATACCTTAAGCGGCGACCTGGCAGCCTTCAGCATTGATCCCCTCGCATTGCCGGGCCTTGCAGATACCCTGGCTCCGGCAGCGGTCATCAGCATTCCCGTTGAATTTCATCCGGCTTCTACAGGCACCTATTCCGCAACACTTACCATCAGCAGCAATGACCCCTTAACACCGGTACACAGCTTCCAGATCAGCGGCACCGCAACGCAAGCCATGTCTGTGCTCAATGCTGTAGCTGCCTCATATATCAAACTGTATCCCAATCCGGCCAAAGGCACGGTATCCATTGAGAACAGCGGCACACAGGTATTCACTACATTGGAAATCATCAATCCCCAGGGCATGGTCATGAAGCAGCAAACCGTGCAGGATGCCTCCACAACAGCCGATGTATCAGCATTAACACCCGGTATGTATTTTGTCCGTTTATCCAACAACACTACGTTTACCGTAGTGAAGCTTGTAAAAGAATAAGGCTCACAGGCTCTAAGGTCTGTAACTTCCAGCTCTTCCGGAATACAATCCTTCTTTAGCATTCAATAGAAATTACAGCCCTCACAGGCGCTAGTCTTCAGAAAAGCGGGACTGGCGCGTACCATCCCTCGCTGGCGCAAGCATTCGCTCGTGCCTTTCTCTGCTCACCACTATCACTGAAGATGCCGTGCTTGCCAGCTCTTCCGGATTTGCAATCCGGAAGCCAGATGAAAAGGATTTACAATCCTTCTTTAGCATTCAATAGAATTACAGCCCTCACAGGCGCTAGTCTTCAGCAAAGCGGGACTGGCGCGTACCATCCCTCACTGGCGCAGGCATCCGCTTGTGCCTTTCTCTGCTCACCACTGTTACTGAAGATGCCGTGCTTGTGTCATCGGCCACCGCGCACTGCCTTAAAAACTCAAGTAATTTATAATTTATGTATATAACAAATAGGTCATTATTTAACATTTGTTATCGTTTTTATTCAAATAGTATTACAATATTGCAAGTGTAATTTTCAACCTTGTCTGATACCGTGTTGCGCTGTTGTGAGTCTTAGCGCAGCGGCCAGCCGCGGCGGATAGTCTATGTTGTTGAAGCTTGAATAATATAGTTACCTTTTTTGTTTCCGGCATATATAAAAAATACATTCACTCTTTCGCGCTATGAAAATTCATTACAGAACTGCTTTATTGTTTTTACTTGTAACAGGCGCTATTCCCGCTTTTTCGCAGCGCTGGTCCTATACAAGCTTATCCAAAGGAAAGTTAGGCATGTCTGCCGGCGTGATCGGAGATAAGATCATGTTTTTTGCAGGCAGTACATATGTATATCCAAGTGTCAATCTGGTGAACGAAGCAGAATTATTTGACATCCGTACCGGCCAGTCTGTGTTTATGCAACTTGATCCCGCAGCAGGCAGAGACAATTCCTGTGCTACAAGTGTAGGCAGCAAGCTTATTTTTGCCGGCGGAGACAATGGCTGGGCCACCAACCGCGTTGATATCTACGATACGCTGACCGGAACATGGTCTACCACGCAGCTTTCACTCGACAGGTATTTTATCGCGCCCGTAAGCATACACAACAAAGCTTTATTTGCTGGTGGTTCAAGTAAAACAGTTAATAGAAATGCAAGCAATGTTGATATTTACAACCTGCTAACAGATAGCTGGAGCTATATACAGTTGCCCGCATATCATGCATCGACGGAACTTACTCCTTACCGCCGCAACATTGGCGGCATAGGCTATGGTTCAAAAGCATATTTTGCTGGTGGTGTGGCAGGTGTGTATGAAGATGATGCCTGCAACATGGTGAGTGTATTGGATGCAGCAAGCAATACCTGGCTGCCTAGCCTGCCCTTATCCAACCGGAAAAGTGATATCTGTACCGGCGCGTATAACGGCAAGGTTTATTTTGCCAGTGGGAGTGTACGGTATTATGAGCCGCAATCTGGCAATTATTTCAACTATCCCTCAGACAGCATGAATGTGTACGATACATTGTCTGGTGCTATGAGTACAGTAAAAATACCGCGGCTGCTGTATTATAATCCAGTGGATGGGAAAAGACCCTGGGTAAAATCCGTACAGGCCGGCTGCAAATTATTTCTGATCCCTCAGCCAGCTACCTATCCAAACGGTTCTCCCGACACCATTGCCATTTATGACATGGCCCGCAACACCTGGGCCTTTGAAGCCCTGCCGCATCCACGAACAAACATCACAGCAGCCGCCTGTAAAAACAAAGTATATTTTGCCGGCGGTTCAAACCCCACTATGCCCGATATATATTTCAAAAGTGATATTGATATTTATACCTTAAGCCCGGTGTTAAAAACAGCTGTTGACAATGTATTCACCAACAGCTTCGACATGGGCAGCATCGAAGAGCACGCCACTAAACAGGTAACGCTGCAGATCAGCAACGAAGGCGATTACGACCTGCTCTTTGATCCCGCGGCTACCTATACCTTAAGCGGTGACCTGGCAGCCTTCAGCATTGATCCCCTGGCATTGCCGGGCCTTGCAGATACTTTGGCTCCGGCAGCGGTCATCAGCATTCCTGTTGAATTTCATCCGGCTTCCACGGGCAGCTATTCCGCAACACTTACCATCAGCAGCAATGATCCCTTAACACCGGTACACAGCTTCCAGATCAGCGGCACCGCAACGCAGACCATGTCTGTGCTCAATGCCGTCTCTGCCTCGTATATCAAACTGTATCCCAATCCGGCCAAAGGCACGGTATCCATTGAGAACAACGGCACCCAGGTATTCACTACATTGGAAATCATCAATCCCCAGGGCATGGTTGTGAAGCAGCAAACCGTGCAGGATTCCTCTGCAACAGCTGATGTATCAGCGTTAACACCCGGTATGTATTTTGTCCGTTTATCCAACAGCACATCATTTACAGTAGTGAAGCTTATAAAAGAATAATTCTCACACGCTCTAAGGTCGGTAACTTCCAGCTCTTCCGGATTTGCATTCGCCGCGGCGAACGGAAGCCAGATTAAAAGTGTCTGTAATCTGTTTTTTTTGAGTACTATCATCTCTCGTTGACGCAAGCATTGTACATTTCAGATATTTTTTAGACGAATACACATTCTTTATAGACAAGCAATCTGTTTATTAATAAATGAATGTGTATTATTATGCTATAAAAATAAGCAGCATGGAGAAAAAACTTTTAACAGCTATTGGATTCATTTTTTTGATGGGGTTGACAGCCTGTAAAAAAGAAAAAGATTTTGTACCGCAGAACAACTGTCAGGTAGCCCAGCTAACATCAACCGGCGGCGTTACAGGTATTTTACAGTACGACAAACAAGGGCGGTTGATTGGATTACAGCAACAGGATGAAAACGGCAACATTTTGGAATATGAAACATATAAATATTTCCCTGATGAATTTCTTTATACTCAATTTAACCCTGACAACACCGTGCAGCATATTATGGACTATTATCTGAATACGGATGGCACTGTAAAATACCGTACGCTTAATAGACTTATAAACGGATTTTATGATTGTGATACTGTTTTTTTCTATTACGATGCAGAAGGATACAATACGCTTCAGGTAAAAAGAATAGATTCTCAGATAAGGGATAATTATTATGATTCAACTTTTTTTACCTATCAAGGCGGTAATCTGATTCATAAAAAAAGTATTACTGATTATAGTGGAAGAATAGTTACTGAGACAGATTATATATATCTGCCGCTTGCAAATAAGCAGGAAATACTGATAGATGGTCCCATGATTCCCGGCATTTCAGGCAAACCAAATAAAAATCTTATTGCATCTTCAGTCACCAGAACAACTAATAGTTTCGGGACAATCTCACAAACGGAGAAATATACTTATGAACTGAACCCTAGCGGTTATGTTACAAAACATTCTGTATTTTATGATATCGCCAGCAATCCGGTAAGGCAATATACGGTCGATGTTTGGTTGAAGTATATGTGTGAGTAATTCTTCCACCGCCTCGCGCCGTGGTCTGTGGCACACAGAACACCAAAGGCAGATAGAATTAAGAAAGAATTTATTCCCGCTGGCTCCAGTCTTTAGCGAAGGTGTCCGCGGCGGTGGATAGTGCCTACCATCCTCGCTGGCGCAAGCATCCGCTTGTGCCTTCTTGTAATCTCTTCTCCAGACCATGGAGCGATAAAATAGTAATGCCCTCGTCAAACGAAGGCATTACTAATAGTTAACTGTTATTCTCCAGTTTTGCCACCTGAATGTTGGCGATCAGTTTGATGTCTTCACCCAATCCCAAGCCACCCGTATCTGTAATCACGTTCCAGCTCATGCCAAATTCAGCCCGGTTGATAATACCCGTTACTTCAAAACCATGTTTTAAAACACCCTGCATACTACGTTGCGAACCGCCATATTCCACCGTTAGTTCAATCGGTTTAGTAACACCTTTCAATGTTAAGTTGCCAATCATTTTGTAAAAGTTATCATGCGTTTTGGTAAAAGATGTTGATTCAAACATGATCTTTGGATATAGATCAGCTTCAAAAAAATCACCGTTTTGTAAGTGCTCATCCCGTTGCTTTTGATTGGTATCAATGCTTTTTACATCCATGGTAAAACGGACTTTTGCATTTGCAAAATCATCCCCTTCTGTAACAGCTTCTCCTTCGAATATTCTGAATGATCCTGTTACAGTTGAAATAACCAAATGCTTTATTTTGAATTGCACATCCGAGTGCATTGGGTCAATGACCCATGTTGTAGTGTTTGCCATTGTCGTGTTTGTTGATTTACAATTCAAAATTACATAACTTTACTTTCTATAGTATAGTAGTTACCTGCCAGTAAGTAGTTACCCGCAGGTAAGTAAACCATCCGGATGTATGAATCAGAAGAACAACGCATGCCAGCAAAAGCTTATGATTACAAGAGATACCATGGAAGTTATTCAGGGTAAATGGCGCATCCCGATTATCCTGGCATTGACTTTCGGAAATAAACGGTTTGGGGAAATTCAACGTGACATAGTTGATATATCGCCCAAAATGCTATCTCAGGAACTAAAAGCGTTAGAGGAAAATAAAATCATTACACGTACGCTTTATGACAGCATGCCTGTAACGGTAGAGTATTCCTTAACACCATTGGGCAAGTCGATGAAAAAAATGATGGACGAAATTTTAAACTGGGGAACAACTTTCCGAAAAGAAATTGTCGGTAAATGAGTCACGGCACATTGAGCCACAACAGTAATCTTGCTGGCTCCCGGTGGCGCAAGCATTTCTCCCCGTGGTCTGTTCCAGCTCTTCGGGATTTGCAATCCGGAAGCCAGATAAAAAGGATTTATAATCCGTTTTATTGGTCAATAGAAACTCCCCGTGATCTCCCACTTCCCCGTGGTCTGTGGCACACAGAACACCAAAGACAGATCGAGTCAAGAGAGGGAAATTCCATCAGCTTCTGAATGAATCAATCAGCTCTTCGGGATTTGCAATCCCGAAGCCAGATAAAAAGGATTTGTAATCCGTCTTTATCGGTCAATAGAAATACAAATTTCTGTAATCCAGTTTCGTAATTTCAAATCGCAAACAACGGAGTAGTCCCTCCATTTCGTATTCTGTGTCAAAGGCCCGCGTTAGTTACAAATATATTTTTGCAATACCCCACCAATTTTATATCTTGAATAATACTTCTGCTGTTGCGCCTGACTAAGAAGAAATCCTTTATTGCATTCGCCGCGCGGGCGGACCTTTTCATATCATTTCCCAGAATAAAATTATGAGTGTTACCGATCATGCACGCATCACTTCCCAGCTCAACCTATCGAACGTCCTTTTGCAGATGCCCGTTGGTGTAGCCATTTACCGTGGTCCGGATTACATCATAGAACTGGCCAATGAAGCCATGCTGCGTTACTGGAATCTACGTTCAGAAGAAGTACTTGAAAAACCCGTCTTCGATGTGTTTATTCACCAAGGCGAAGGCGCAGCAAAAGAGTTAAAGAAAATCCTCGACGACGTTTACAATACCGGAAACCGGGCCGCTATTGACGAAGTATCTGCCGGGCTGCCCGGTGATGGAGCACCGGCAACGTTTTATTTCAGCCTCACGTTCGAGGCCTTACGCGATGAGCAGGGCTGTATCAATGGCATCATGTGTTTGGCAAACGATATCACACAATCTGTACAGGCGCGCAAAAAACTGGAAGAAGCAGAAAAGAAAAAAAGTCTTGCATTGGATGCCGGCTGTTTCGGCATCTGGGATTTTAACCTCCTCGACAATACCGTTGAGCTCGATACACGCTGCCGCGAGCTGTTTAACATGCCGCCGCAGGCACACATTGCACCGCTCGATTTCTGGAAATACATCAATGAAAAAGATCACCCGAAAGTGACCGCGGCAGTAGGCGCCGCTTTAGATCCCCAGCAGCGGGCCGATTATACACTCGAATACAGAGTAGGCAATGAAGAAGGAAAGATCCGCTGGATCAGAAACAAAGGCAAAGGATATTTCAACGGAGATATTCCTTACCGTTTTGTAGGCACCGCGCAGGACGTTACCGAAGAGCACCGCCTCAGAGACGAGCAGGAGAAATTGCTGCGCCTGGTAGATAACAGCATCGAACTCATGTCCCTGTTGGGCACAAATAACATCAACTCCTACATCAACAAGGCAGGCATGGAGCTGCTTGGTTTCGACACCATGGAGCAGGTGCTCCGCACACCCATATCCGAACTGCATTTAAAAGAAGATTTTGAAAAAGTCAGTTCCCAGGTGATCACATCCTTACAGCGCGAGGGCAGGTGGTCGGGACTCATGAACGTCAAACACCTCAAGACAGGAGAGATCATTCCTGTATACAACAACACCGTGCGTATTGATGATCCTGCAACCGGAGAAGTACTGGCCTTTGGCGCGGTCATGCGCGACATGAGGCAGGAGCAGGCCGCACAGCGGTCGTTGCAGGAATCAGAAAAAAAATACCGGCAGCTGAGCAATGAACTGGAAGAACGGGTAGACCAACGTACGGTTGACCTGCGGAACGCCAACTACAACCTGAGCCGTTCCAACCGCGACCTCGAGCAGTTTGCCTACATTGCCAGCCACGATTTGCAGGAACCACTGCGCAAGATCCGCATCTTCAGTGATCTCATCATGCAGAATGTGAACGATGAGGAGTTCCTTAAAAAATACCTTTCCAAAATCAACACCGCTTCAGCGCGCATGTCTTCCCTGGTAAGAGAGCTGCTGCATTACTCACGCCTCTCATCACCGCAGGTTACCTTTGAAACGGTAGATCTGTCTGCCATGCTTGCCAATGCCATTACCGACTGCGAACTGGTGATCAGGGAAAAGAACGCAGTCATTCAGCTCGCACCCTTGCCCGTTATACAGGGAGTATCATCACAACTCTACCAGCTGTTTTTAAACCTGCTGAGCAATGCGTTAAAATTCAGTGAAACCACGCCGGTTATTTCCATCAGCTGTTCTGAAGTATATGGCAGAGAGATCAACGGCAGCGAATTGATTGATCCCCACACGAAGTACATGCATCTTATCTTTAAAGATCAAGGCATAGGATTTTCAAAACCCCTGTTTGAAAAAGTTTTCACCATTTTCACACGCGGCACTTCCGATCCCAGGTTTACCGGCACCGGCATTGGCCTGGCCGTATGTAAAAAAGTAGTTGAAAATCACAAAGGCTATATCGATGTAGAAAGCGAAACCGGCAAAGGCACCAGCTTTCATATATACCTTCCGTTGAATCTCACAAAGTAACATCACCTTTTATTGTCGTCCCATCCAACGCTGGCGCAAGCATTTGCTTGTGCTTCCTGCATTCGCCCCCAGCTCTCGCCCCAGCTCTTCCGGATTTGCAATCCGGAAGCCAGATAAAAAGGATTTACAATCCGTTTTTATTTGTCAACAGAAATTACAAATTTCTGTTATCTGGGTTTGCGATTACAAATCCAATATCATTTAGTTAAGGAGCTGCGTATTGTGATTGTTCTAAAACCGTTGACTAAAGCCAAACCGCAATGAAAGCTGTGCAAAGTATTATATGAATGTTGGTTCGGCTTTCATTGCCGTCCCATTTATGAGACGGTTTCTCCATCATAAGGTAATTTGAATTCGATAAGCGAATTCTCAACTAAACGATATTGGATTACAATCCGCGAACATAAACTAGCTCTCGCCCATGGTCTGTGGCCCAGAGACCATATGTCACCATCAGCTCTTCCGGATTTGAAATCCGGAAGCCAGATAAAAAGGATTTGTAATCCATGAGTTAGAAATTGCTTGATTACAAATGCTAAAAATGTAAAAAATCAATTTGTTTATATAACAAATAGGTCATTATTTAACATTTGTTATCGTTTTTATTTAAAAACTATTACAATATTGCAAGCGTAATTTTTATACACTTTTATTTATGAAAAGTACTTATTGAAATGTCGAGCAACATTTAATTCAATAAATAAATTTCATTTTATAATGTAGTACAATTTTAACAGTTTTTCTTTTTATTGTTTTTTGTCCAACACATAACTTCATTTCATACTATACTCATGAATCAATACGATTGATACAAGAAAACATTAAGGAATTGCTATGATATTATTTGACGCAAGTTAATGGCATTTAATAAATTCAAATTCACTGTGAAAAATATAATTACTAATAAGTCATTTTTATTTTTTAATTATTACCTTTGATAAAATCCCATAGGGTATTTTTAAATTAATAGTTTTTTGGAATGATTGCTTGATGATTGGATTTCTTTTTTTTACTCAGACTTTAAAAAACCTTTATAATATGAGGTGCAAACGCACTTATAATATTGTAACGCTTTTGGCATTTATTAGTGTGATTGTATTTAGTCCTACTTATTCATATTCGCAGAATATAGATATAGAAGATACATGGAACACAATCAAAGCAAAAGATTTTGTAAGCGTCCATGGCGGAGCTTCTGCAAGTCTGGTATACCATAACAGTGACCGTCCGGATTCTGGTCGTTTGCCTTGGGTATATAATTTAAATGGTAATTTAAATATATCAGTGCTCAAAAATTTTAATATACCGCTGTCTTATAACCTAACGAACATGGGGGGGGCATATCGATATCCAACCATGCCAAATCGTTTAAGCATTCATCCAACATATAAATGGGTGACGGGTCACATAGGAGATTTCACGATGAGCTTTTCACCTTATACTTTTAATGGTCATATGATAAGAGGAGCGGGAGCAGATGTAACCGTTAAAAATAAAATTAAAATAAGCAGCTTTTATGGTACGCTCAATCAGCCTGTTCAATATGATGCTTCCAACATGATCTTACCAGCAGCATACAAACGTATAGGTTATGGATTGAATATGCTCTACAGCAATGCTAAATCAGTGGCAGGTGTTTCGTATTTCGTAGCAAAAGATCAGGAATCTTCCATTGAGAAACTTGACGATTCTTTGCGCATCTATCCGAAACAAAACGTTGCAATTGGTTTTAAAGCAGGACATAAGCTTGGAAATAACCTATCATTGGAAGGCGAATATGGTTTAAGCATTATAACAGAAGATACCCGGATTTCAGATGATTCTAAAAATGCACTTAGTCCAATCCATGTCAATAGTAGTTCGGATCACCGGAGTGCGTTTAAGATCAGAAGTAGTTATACTTTTTTTAAAAAGGTTATTGGTTTGGGTTATGAACGTGTTGCAACAGGATACCAAACAATGGGCGCCTATTATTTCAATAATGATTTTGAGAATTTTACACTTGATTTTACATGCTCCTTTTTTAAAGGAAAAACACAATTCTCTTCGAAGGGAGGTCTGCAACAAGACAATCTTGACAAAACAAAAGCCAGCACGACTCAGCGATACATTGGCTCCGCACAGGTTACAAGCCCGATAGGTAAGAAAATTCAGTTCACGTTCACTTATTCTAATTTTCAGAATTACATGAAGGTTAGAAATCAGTTTGATAAAATCAATCAGAATCTACCAGCAGCTATCGGAGATACACTAAATTACGTACAGGTAAATCACAATGTACATAGCAGCTTTACTTATTTGCTGAAGCAGACTAAAGAACAAGTTCAGAATATACTGTTAAATGTAACGTTCCAAAAAAGTAACAATAAACAAGGAGGAATTGAAATACCTTCGGCCGGTATCACGATGTATAATAGCATGCTGGGTTATAATATTAATCTGATTGCTCCTCGTATCAGCATTACAGCAGCCTTTAATACTACATACACACTACTTGCAACAAGTACATTGTTTTATGGTCCTACTGTTTCTGTAAATAAACGTTTACTCAAAGATAAAATTGGCGTAGGGCTTTCCACTTCTTATAACAGAGCAGAGTCAGATAATATGTTGCAAAGTCAGATCGTCAATCTCAGAGCAAATGCAAGTTTTACATATATGAAAAGACATACACTGAGTACAATTCTATTATATCAGTTCAGAGATCATGTATCTAAACGTACTTCAGATACTGATTTTACAGGTACATTAACATATGCTTACAATTTTTAATATACATGAATAATAAATCTTTTTTACCCGTATTGATTCTGCTGTTATTTTCAGCATGCAATGCATGGGCAATTGATGAACGATATTTTGTACATCATGTTGATGCTGCAGAAGAGAAAATTCAATCAGTGAACTTGTTGGACGCAATGACCAATACAGAACTTGGCTATGAGCCTGGAGAAGGCTTCAGTTCATTGCCGGATATACCGTATGAATTGCAACAGAAAAAAGATTCTATTGCTTGTGCAATGGCTCGGCTTGATCAGGAAGGTAATTATGCAGATGAGGTACCTGGTAGGATAGATAAGCTTCCTATGGGTATACGTAAAGTTGTGGGTAATCTTGACTGGACACTTATGCTCACCAATCTTACTGTGGGTGTAGATGGAGCCATGATCAGCGCATATCTCAGACTGATTACTCCTCAAGGCAAGACATTATACCTGGGTGCAGAAGGTGTAAAGTTAAACAGCGATGGTGGTATCTCAGACATGAAACTTGTGTTGCTAGGTGTGGTAGATATGCCAATGGACACATACAGATTAGTATTGCGTGGAGGTACACTGAATAAAACCAAGGGGATGGCTGATCAGACATTTACTTATGCTATCATAGGCTGCCAAGGATTAAAACTCATCAGACTGGCTGGTGAGCTTGAATTATCCAGCAACATGGTGTATCCAATTAATGCAGACACAAAAAAGGCAGATAAAACTCAAAATGTAAAAGCTCCTTTTGCAATTGATTTAAAAAACTGGAATGATCTTTTGGTACAGGTTTCATTGCCTGACTTTGAAATGAACGGGTTGGAGGGCGTTGCATTTAAACTGCGCAATGCTGTACTCGATTTAAGTGATACCCGCAATGCAAATGCTATGGTCTTTCCTGCAGGATATCAGGATAAATATTATCCGGCTAATTCATTGTTATGGAGAGGAATTTATATTGAAGAACTTGACATCCGGCTGCCGGAGCAGTTTGAAAAAAGAGGTACAACGCAACGTCCTGGATTTACTGCGAAATGCATGATCATTGATCAGCAGGGCATCAGCGGAAAGTACGCCGCACATGCAAATATTTTGTCACTTGATGAAGGAAGTGCTTCAGGATGGAAATTATCTGTAAACACTGTGCTAATAGAACTGGAGGCAAGCAAGCTTACAAAAGGAGGTTTTGCAGGAGAAATTGTATTACCGGTTTCGAAAGAAGACAAGCCATCGAACACATTGGAATATACTGCAATAATAACAGACAGAGATAAATATCTTCTAACTGTTAAATTAAAAGATACATTGAATTTCGATTTTTTAATGGCACGTGTAACGCTTAAAAGAAATTCGTATGTAACACTTACCGAAACACAGGCAGAAGGCGGTAATAAAAATTTTAAGCCTGAGGCGATACTTACAGGTACCATCAGTCTTGCTGCCTCCAATAGTTCTTCCGGTGGTAAAATGACTGCTAGCGGACTTGATTTTACTGAGCTGAGACTTATGACAGATTCCCCTTATTTCAGCATTAAAGGAGTTGAATATAAAGGGCAGCTTTCTTTTTCTAACTTTCCAGTCAGTCTAAGCCGGATCAGTATGGGAGAGAAAGACATTGATGAAAAAAAATGTATTACACTCACTTTTAATATTGCTGTTACGGTTGCTGAAGGAAAAGTTACAGGAAATACGACAGTGCTCTTAAGTGCATATTACGACAAGCCTCAGGGAGACGCTGCTGTTGGACGATGGAAGTTTTATAAAGTCAACATCCTGGATGTTAACATTCATGCAGCATTTAGTAATTTAAAAGTAGATGGAACTATTATATTCCTGGAAGATGACCCATTATACGGCAATGCCTTTTATGGAGCAGTGGCAATTGAATATGCGGGTAAATTTAAAATAGCGTCTTCAGCTATGTTCGGCTCTACAACTTTCAGATACTGGTATATTGATGCGCGGGTTGATCTCCCGGTGCCAATCTCAGTAGTAGGTCCTTTCATGTTAAATGGTTTCGGTGGTGGTGTGTATAGTAAGATGAGCAAAGCTTCTAAAGGATCAAGATTACCTTATGTGCCGAATGAAAACACGAGCTTTGGCGTGAAGGCACTCGTAGCATATGTGGTGGTAAAGAAGGAAGTATGTAAAGGTGATCTGATGTTTGAAATGAGTTTCAACAGCAGTGGTGGCGTGAAATATATTGCTTTTTATGGTAGTGCGGAAATTGTAGCTGGAAGCGATATATCCGCAGGTATTGTTTCAAAATTAAATGCGGTAAACGATGCAACGCTTAAAGCAACAGAAACAGTAAATTCAGATAAAATAGCTGCTGGAAATATCCAGCAAGTGGCATCTTCAACAGATGTAGGAAGCAAGCCTGCATCAAATATTTTTGCCTACGTTGGCATTCAATACAATTTTGAAACATCAACATTAGAAGCTACTTCAGAAGTATTCATCAACCTGGGTGTGCTGAAAGGATGCGGTGATAATAACCGTGCAGGATGGATGGAGCTTCATGTCAGTCCTGAAAAATGGTATTGTTATGCAGGTACACCGGAAGACAGACTGGGTATAATTTTGAATCTAGCAGTGGCAAGGCTTGAAACCGGCAGCTATTTTATGGTGGGTACACAGATACCAACGTTTCCGCCGCCTCCGGAGAATGTAAGACGTATTCTTGGTCCGGAATTATATCCGATCAAAAATAATATTAACGAAGGCAGTCTTAAAACAGGTTCAGGTTTTGCTTTTGGTTTGGATCTGGGCTTAAGAGCAGATATTAATTTCTTAATTCTTTATGCGAATATGTCTGCAGGTGTTGGCGGTGATCTGATGCTGCGTCAATATCCCGATGCACACTGCGAAGGGAGCTCTGAGCCACTCGGAATTAATTCATGGTATGCGAATGGCCGTGTATATGCATACCTCGAAGGGGAGATCGGCGTAAAGGTTGATCTTATGTTTATTCATGGGAAAATACCCATCATTCAAGGAGCAACAGCAGCCATGCTGGAAGGTGGCGGTCCGAAACCAACATGGGCTAAAGGCTATATGCGTGTACGGTTCAGTGTGCTTGGAGGAAAAGTATCCGGTGATATGAAAATGAAAATGTCGTTGGGAGATGAGTGTACGATTGTAAGCAATTCACAGGCGCCGGTTAATTTTAAAATCATATCGGATATGAGTCCTGCCACCAATGCAACAGAAGTTGATGTTTTTGTCTCTCCTCAGATTGCTTTCAATATTGGCGTGGAAGAAGCATTTGAAGTTAATGATAATGATGGTTCAGCCAGAATCTTCCGTGTTAAAGTAAATACGCTTCAGCTAGTGAGTGGTGGTAATCCGTTAGCCTTTACCCAAGAATGGAGTAACCGGAAACAGAGCCTTACGCTAGTACCTGAAAATACACTCCCTCCCAAAAGCACCGTGCAAGTAAGGGCGATTGTATCGTTCGAGGAATTTAAAAACAATGCATGGGTAACTTATAAGAAAAATGGCATTACACCTATGGAAGAACAAAGCATCAGCTTTGTTACAGGCGAGGCGCCTACCAATATTCCGCATCGGAACATTGCCTATATGTATCCTGCACATCAGCAGAAAAATGTATACACCGCAGAAAGTCAAACGGGTTACATTGTATTGAAACAATGGCAGGATTATCTGCTGGAAGCGGATACCAAAACAGTGAAGGTGATCAAGCTTACAACTGTTGGAGGGCCTAACGTAGAAGTAATACCAACGTTTAACAGGGGATTAAAGAGAATAAGTTTCGATATCAGTAGCCTGCAGATTCAGCATCAGTATACCGCTGAGCTGGTTGTACGACCTGTAAACAATGGGAACGGTGCAGCGTCTACTTCAACGGTTACTTACGGAGATACAATAAGCGGACAATATCAGGTACTGCAGAATACAGCACATAACGTTAGTAAAAATGATGGCATAAACACTCTGCTTCTCTACAATTTTGGCAGCAGCAAGTATACCACATTACAGGAAAAGTTGAATGATGTAAATTCTAATGTTACAAATAATCTGGTTTATGTGTTAAACAGGGATTACGTGAATGTTCGTACCAAAAGCTATGAACCTTTTGATTCCACTGAAATATATGGAAGTGTGTATACAGGTGATCTGCCATTGATTAATTATCAGGCGCTTTTAACAGACACCTATTATACAACGAAAGTTTTTCCTGCTATCTATAAGGATTATCCTTATATAAAAGGTGCAGGCATCAGCTACAGGAATGTAAATGAATATGGCTTCCCTCCGGTTCGGGCTATGTACAGAGATCCGGGATATGATGCCGATCCAAAGCGCATGCCTTATATAGATGCATTGGTAGATGTATACCGTAAGGATTACAACGAACTGGAAAATCAGATCATTAATCTATATGTAGCTGGTAATATATCTTTGCTAAAAATATATCCACAATTTTTTGGCCGGTTTACAGAGGCGCCTGCAGGGAATAGCGAACAGATTGAATTTAAATACATGATGCCGGGCAACACAGCAGGCACTTCTGGAATAATAACATATACACGATGAGGATAATAACACTTGTTATTTGTCTGGCTGTATCCGTTCATGTAACAGCACAGACAAAACCAATACAAAAGACAAAGATAGGCGACATAGCAACTTCAACTACCGATTTGAAAGATACAGCAGTAGTTCATAATGCATTAAAGATGCTGACACGCATCGGAGAAACATCTGTAAAAATCCGATGGGCATTGGAAAGCCCTGCCGGATGGAAATCCTGTAACCATTATGGATTCTGCGTGGCGCGTTATACGGTTATGCGCGATAGCTTGTGGCTGGAGCATCCGGAGCGGGTTGTGTTGGCGTCACCTTATAAAGCGAAGCCATTGGCAGAATGGGAAACACTTGCCAGACAAGATAATTATGCCGCTATTATGGCGCAGACGTTATACGGTGCAAACATGCAGATTGAGATTTCGGACAACAATCCGTTGACACAAATTGTCAATGAAAGCCAGGACTTACAGCAGGGCTATACACTTTCTCTATTGGCTGCGGATATGAGCTTTGAAGCAGCAAAGATGGCAGCATGGGGGTATGAAGATCAAACAGCAAAAAGAAATGAACGCTATCTGTACCGCATTATTTCATTAGCGCCATCCGGAAAAGTACATATTGATTCTGCCTTCACAGTAGTTAGCATGCAGGACTTTAAGCCACTGCCGGTACCGAGCAAGCCGGATGTGTTATTCGGAGATAGCCTGGCGGTAGTTGGGTTTAATTATTTTCTGCTAAAAGATACCTACATCGCCTTTCATATAGAGCGTTCTGAAGATGGCGGAAAAACCTTTAAGCAACTTACAACAACACCTGTTACAGGTATGAGTGAAAAGAATGGACAGGAAAATTTTCAGTTCTTTTATTCAGATAAGCTCAGCAATAATAGCAGCGAATATAGCTACAGAATTAAAGGGGTGAATTCATTTTCAGAAATAGGACCGGTGTCAGAAGCTGTGAAAGGGAAAGGCATTTCATGTATTTCTGCTGTACCGCACATCACTTCATGCAGTATAAATGATAAAGGCTTTGCAGAAATAGAATGGGAATTCGATGTAACAAATCAGGAAGCTGTTTCCGGTTTTGAGCTGAATCATAGCAGCATCAATGAAGGACCTTATAAAGTGTTGCAAAAAGATCTTTCACCCAGCCAGCGGAAGTTAACCGTTAAAAATCCACACGCTTCAAACTACTATACCATTACTGCCATTGGCAAAAATGGACAGCGACATACTTCTCCTAAGCGTTTTTTGCAGCTTGTAGATTCAATTCCTCCTGCTGCTCCAAATTTACTGAGTGCACTTGTTGACAGCAGCGGCCATGTACGTGTGGAATGGAAGGCGAATGTTGAAGATGATTTGCTCGGTTACAAAGTATTCCGTTCGAACAACCTTATAGAAGAGTCTTATATTGTAACAGATACCATCATCTTCAACACACTATTTGAAGAACAGCTTGATGGTAGTATGATCAACCGCACCATCTATTATTACATCAAAGCGCTGGATAAGCATTTTAATGAATCTGTGTTTTCAATCGCTGCTGAAGCAAAGCGTCCGGATATTACACCCCCAACTTCACCTGTATTCACAAATTATGCAGTAACGGAAAAAGGTGTACATCTGCAATGGGCACGTTGTGAAGATAGTGACGTGTCAAGCCATAGTGTATTGCGTAAGGAAATAAAGTCCGACGCGGTTTGGCAGATTGTTTCGCAATTCAAAGATACTACGTCACACCTAACAGATAAGACGGCAGAGAAAGGCAGCAGTTACTGGTATGCAGTAATTGCCAAAGACCAGAGCGGACTGGAATCTATACCTGTGCAACCCTTGAGAATTAGCCTGCCGGATAACCCCTCAGACCTGAAATTTACATCCTTCCGGGCAATTACGGATCTGGACAAAAGTAGTACAGAACTACAATGGACAACCGATCAAACTGATATTGCCCGTTTTGAATTATACAAAGGTGCGGGCGAAGAACCGGTAACGTTATGGAAAATAGTAGACGGAAAACAACACAGCATCAAAGATATTATACGTCCGGATTTGTCTTATGAATATATGATCCGAATGGTGCTGATAAATGGATCGGTAGGGAAATTTTATACGCTGAAATTATAATACATTAAAATAAAATGAGCAGCTATGTTGATACATTATAAAATTATACGGGGTATGAAAGATCGTTGTCTGTTGGTTCTTTTGCTTTGCCTTCAAACGACAATCGTTTTTGGGCAGGCAGAATATCTTTTGTTTGTAAAAATAAACGCAACGGGTGTACAGGCTTCCTGTGAGGGGCAGCATAAAATGGAGTTTGAGTACAAGTTTCATTCAGGCCTTAAGTTAAATTATTTCAAACAGGACAATGGAGAGATTCATGAAACTGCTAAACTTAAATTCAGCATCGATGAAAAGTCCGAGTATTATTTTATTGCCGGCGAAAATAAATATGATACCAAAGGCAGCTTCGGTGCAGTATGCCGTTGTTGTGGAGGAGCTAATATTAATAATACCAGAGTTTATACGTATCTGAATTCAGATATATACAAGCGGACTTCGTATTCAAAAATCATTACGGGGATTCCTGAGTATGGAGGTAGTGTTGAGTTTTCATTTTCGCCCGCTAATTTAAAAATATTAGATACTACTAAGAGAATCTTTTTACAGAATGATACAATTACAATTCTGGCAACGAAGGGTTTCCCTGCCGATGCCTACACGTGGCAGTATACAGTAGATGGTGATCCCAGATACATGAGCCAAATGAACCAAATTTATTATAATTTATCAGCGCCTTTTCAGGGACAAAGTACAATCAATATTAAAGGGGCCGATGTGTTGGGCCCTTTGTTTCAGGATATAGCTCTTTCACAAAAGCATATTATTCTTCGTTTGGTTGCAAAAGACAAGGATGGAAAGAATTTTGAATACTCCAAAATGAAGCTGTATCCAAAACTCTATGCTCCCAGCATTCTTTCTGTAATTCCTCAAACTGCTAAATGTTCTGATAGTAAGACCTCAAATGTAATCATTCAATTCAATCGACCTATTGGTGTGGGTCGCACATTGGAAGTAGCAAATTACCTGAATGGAGTAGGTTCTTCCTGGCAGATCAGTGATGATAGTTTAAATGCCAATTACGAATACGTGTATAAGAATCTGGATGTAAATAAAACCTATGACTTTTCCGTTCGGAATTACTTCCAGCATGACACTTCTCTTGCTGCAACGTATTACGTAAATCCTACTGTTTACAGGTATATACTTAATTTATTTCCGCTGAAGCTGGAAACAAAACTGCAATCCAGCGGCGTGTATTGTTATGGTGGCAAAGACGGTACGATGTATGGTCAGGTAAAAGGCGGCACTTCGCCTTTTATCTTAATGTATAATGCAAAAATGACCGCTACACCTCTTCCTGAATATCATCTTGTAAACGTCTCCAGTTCCAGTCAATGGATAAACGATCCTGCTATTGTTAATTCCTTACAGGCCGGTACTTATAAGCTTATTACCACCGATAGAAACGGGTGTATTGCCATGGATTCCCTTACCATAGGCCAACCAGTAGCACCGCTTGCCATTACCAGTCGTAAAAATGCCGAGGTGAGCGGATATGGCTTAAGCAACGGCAGCTACGAGATCAAGATGAAAGGCGGAACAACGATGTATCCTGCACCTGAACTGAAAAGCAGTATGGGCACAATTTATACGGGTGTACTTACTGACAGCGCAAACAATGAATATAGCTATTTATTCAATAACCTCTCTGCAGGCGAATACAGCTTAAGAGCCATTGATAATGCCCTTGCCTTACATGCATTGTCAATAAAGGATTCTACCGGTTGTCTGGTAAAAGAAAATCTTACGATCCTTCAGCCTCCGGCTTTAACGGCGAACATTGAACAGACAACAAGTATTAAATGCGCAGGCGATAAAACAGCTACGCTGATTGCGCATGGTAAAGGAGGAAAGCCATTTGCAACTGGTAACCCTTATACGTATCAATGGAGTTTTTCACAAGATGGTATTCGAACCTATACTTTTTTATCAAATCAGGATTCAATTTTAAAACTTCGTGGGGCAGGTTTCTACAAATTATTGCTGGCGGATCAAAACAATAACCAGGTGATAAAACTCTTTCAGGTCAACCAGCCGGACAGTATCCAGGCAGATATCCTTGTCAAAAATGTAACCTGTTTAAACTGGGCAGACGGAGCTATTACCGTACAGAATATCAGCGGCGGAAATTCTCCGCTGACCTTGTACTGGCTGGACGGACAAACGCACGTAACCCGTACGGGTCTTCCTGCAGGTGCTTATCCATTTATCATTACAGATGCTAAAGGCTGCATGTTTAATAGAAATCCGGTCATCAAAGATACTTTAAACGGAATTTCGATAACAGTGAACAGTTCTTCAATGCCTGTCTGTTATGGTGAAGCAACAGGATCATTAAGCGTAACAGTACAAGTGGAGTCTCCTCCTTACAACATCTTATGGAACACCGGAGCAACTAATTCTACACTGACAGGTATTGGCGCAGGTACCTACACAGTGCAGGTCACTAACAGCAGGCATTGTGTCAGCGATGCTAGTTTTGTTTTAGCCAACCCACCATCCATTCTCATGGATCTGGATACAGATAAATACCTCTGTAAAGAACAGGTTGCAACGTATGATTTTTCAAAACCCGGATATGAATATGTATGGACAGGGCCTGATTTTAATAGCACATCCGGTAACGTACGTTTAACAACGGAAGGCACCTACACACTTTCTGTAAAAGATCCTAAAGGATGTAAGGAAGATAATACAATTACCATTCATCGTATAGATGCAGCTGTAGCTGCAGACTTTGTAATCCCTTCACAGGTATTTGCGGGGCAGGAAGTATCGCTGGTAAACATTACCAATCCATTCATGCAGGATAGTGCATACTGGGTTTTTGATACCACGAACATAGATGTAATACAGATAGATGATGCCTATGCAACGCTGGTCTTTAAGCAGGAAGGTGTATACAAGATTGGTTTGCATACCCGGCAAGGCGAGTGCATGGAGCAGCTCGAAAAAGAAGTGCTTGTAAAAGATGCTGCTTTTGCACCGCAGGCTTATGCAGGCACCACTTCTTTCATCAGACAGTTTGAGATCCGGCCCAATCCGTCTGATGGAAATTTTGAAGTAATGATTAGGCTACAGGATATCGCATCTGTAAAGCTAACCTTAGTGGATGTGTACAGCAAAGGAGAGCTTGCAAGGATAGAACAAACGGATCAGAAAGAATATCTTATCCCGATGCATGTGCAGGTGGCTGCAGGAACGTACATGCTCTTCCTGGAAACACCTTATGGCGTGCGGGTGATTAAAGTGATCATTATATGAAAATTAACATGCCAGCGACACATTCTTTAAATCTGCTCTGGATTATGCTGGATATATTATACCGAGCAAGACTAATGGATAACGAGTAATGACCCCGGCGGGGTCACATATGTATAGAATTAAAATGAAACACAAGAACAACGACCCCGGAGGGGTCGCACAAGAGTACAAGCTATTGGCATGGGGGAAACTAGCAATAACATAAACCAATAAAAAGATGAGTAAGAATTACAACACACAATCCACAATGAAATATTTTCTCAAAACAATCAGCTTTACAGCACTAGGCCTTACTTTACTGGCTTCTTGTAAGAAAGAAAAGGATCCGGATTTTACGGTTATCCGTACCGATTCTGTTTTTCTTGGGACAAGCAAAACCACAGACACGATAAATGTATTGGCGAACGATACCTACTTCAATTTAAGTAGTTTTTTGTTGTATTATTCTGAAATAGCGAGCCAAAATGCAGATTCAACGATTGCCATACAAACCAGTGCTACATTTTACGGGACGTTGCCGGTAACGTATGAAGTAACAGATAAAAATGGTTCCAAGAGAGGAACTATAGTAGTTACAAGAGGTAATGCCGAACAGATAAAAGCATATAATTTATTACGTTCAATTAAGAATGATCGTATCCTTTTCCTATATGCTATTGATGGCGATACCAATGGCATATATCAAAACCGTAATAATTACAGTACTATTTATAAATCAAACACAATATTAATTGATTTTCCAGAGCTGAGCGAATCAATACCACCTGCCCATGTAGACTTCTATAAATCCATTCTCGTTGACGGTACAATATACACAGAAGACGATATGGACAACCACGCGGTTTTTTATAAAATCCAGGATGGGTTTACAGCGCAGGCTAAAACACTAGATGGAAAACGTGTTGTGCCGGTTACTGGGTACACTATTACTTATTATGGGCATACACTGGACTATATATATCCTGTACCCAATAATTGACATATTTTATTCTCTTATTAAATTTTATAAAACTAAAACAAAAAAAATCAACCATGACTATTAAAAAATTAACATTCGGACTTTTATTCATTTATTCAGTGTTTTTGTCTGCATGCAAAAAAGATGAAACAGATGCGATCGTACCCGCTATTGAAAAAAGTTGTTTAATAACGTTAAATATTGACTCGCTTAGCGGAGATACGAGTTTTTACAACACCTTCGATTCTCAGGATAGAATCATCCGTGAGCAATATTATGACTATAATAAACCTACCAATTACAACATCTACACATACGAACCCGGATCTATAACCATGATCGAATATTATAAAAACGGGAATGTATTTTCAACAAATCATTTTTTACTGAATGCTGAAGGCATTGTAATTAAATCAACAGAAAATAAATTTGGATCAAGGTATGATACTACATTCTATACCTATCAGGATGGGTATCTAATCAGGAAAATACACAGGTGCGTAGATTCAGATATTCTAACGGTTGATACAACCCTATACGAATATTCAGATAACAACCTTACAAAGATTACGAATAAAACAGGTTCAACCATTCATTATACAGAACAATTCACCTATTCATCTTTCTCTGATAACGCAGGTTTATTTTGCTACTGGGGCCCCATACCTCAGCCGGGTTTATTTGGGAAGGGTTCTAAAAAACTACCGCTTAAAGATACATACATAAATTTTGATCATCCGTATGAGAGCTCGGAACAAATTTATCATTATACATTTAATATGGATGGTTTACCGGCATGGATTCGTTTCGAAAAAATAAGCGGAAACTCTAATAATAATACTACAAATTTTCAATTTAAATGTAAATAAACTCATTCGGCTGGTTATTATTTCTAACCCGTACATCATTTGCTATGCATAGATTTCTTTTCGGCATAATACGTTTTTTTATTTTGCTCTGTTTACTTGCGTTCTCAGGCGTAACAGCCTATTCCCAGGTAAGTCCTGTACAAATAGTGCCAGCTGTATTTGCGCCATACAGCACACTGTTATCCGAGTATTACAGTGGTACAAATACACGGCTCAGCGTAACGCTCATCAATACCGATTTTAACGAACCGCAGCTGAAAGTATACCTGCGCATGACCATTGAAGGGCAAGGGGTAAAACTGCAGAGTAATCTATACGGAAACTATCCTCCAATTGAACTGACACCCGGCCTTCCGGTAACGGTGAGCCAATCTGATCTTGCGCCTTATTTTAGTGTACAGAACCTCGCCGTAACAGCCGGTGCTGGCTTAAGGCCGCAGGTGCGCTTACCGGAAGGCTATTACCAGTTCAGCTTTGAGGCCATTGAAGTGCATACCGCAAGAGTAGTGGGCAATAAACAAAGTGCCCAGGCTTACCTTACCTTAAGCGATCCGCCCTTTCTCACCATGCCTGAAAAAGGGAAAGTGGTGAGCAGCACAAATCCAATGAACCTGCTGTTTCAATGGACACCTCGCCACTTAAGCAATCCCAATGCTTTTAATACAGAATACACCTTTTACCTGGTAGAAATATGGGATGAAGGACTGGCGCCCGAAGCCGCCTTTTATACGTCAAAGCCTGTTTACAGCACCACACTGAATACGACGAATCTGTTTTACGGCCCCGGCGAACCACAGCTGATCGTTGGTAAGCGTTATGCCTGGCGTGTACAGGCAACACTGGTGACCGGCAACAACGAGCAGGAACCTTTTCGCAACGATGGGTATTCGGAGATCTACTGGTTTAAGCTGCAGGGCGATTGTCCGCCGCTGCAGAAAGCAGATATTGTCTCAGATCCGCACAACAATAAAACCAGACTGAGCTGGAGCCCAGACCTTACCAGTATCGGCGGTTATAAACTGGATTACCGTAAGAAAGGAAGCACATCATGGACTACCGTCGATGCCCCTTCAAACAGTACCACATTAACAGGCCTGAGCTGGAACACCGAGTATGAATACCGGCTGGCAAACCGCTGCGTCATTACAGATGAATTCGCTTATGGCGGATTGCAGACCTTCCGCACACTCCATCAGGACACTACCAGATGTGTACCTTCCGCACCCAAAGCCATTGCCAATACTACCGGTATAGACAGGCTGATACCTGGAGATACCATTTATGCTTCCGGCTTCCGGGTGCGCCTCACAAAAGTTACAGGCGCATCCGGACAATTCAGTGGTGAAGGGTATGTAAGTCTGCTGGTGCCAACCACTACCACCGAAGTCAGCGTGAAGTCAGCCTTTCAGAACATCAGCGTCAATACTGATAAGGAATTGTTTGCCGGAAAGATTGTAAGTATTTACGACCGGACCGAAAGCGGTATTACCAACATCGATGAATTTTTTGAAGGTGGCCAGGATGTAGGTGCAGTCAATACTGGCGCTACTGCTGCGCTTGCAGTAAACACGATTGTAGACGCTTCCAAAAAAGCAATCATCACCACAACAGCAAGCAGCGATATAGAGACAAGTTATGAAGTAACTGTTACCGGAACCGATGGTAAGCCCGTTATACTTCAGCTAAAGAAACTGCCGGCAGTCATTCAGGATAAAGCAGGTAAAATCTATACCGTAGACAAAGACGGAAATATAAAGCAGGCCGGCAGTGCAGGCGCAACCCAGCAACAGATCCTCGCAGGCAACGGGCCGGAGCAACTTAATCTCCTGAATACAGATAAAGGAACAGTAACCTTTCATGCCCATCCGGCACAAACGTATGCCTTTGATGCATACCAGTCGGCATATAATAAATCCGCTTTGTTTTCACAGCAGTACGAGTCACTGGTACAAGGCACATACAGAGTCGCCAATAAGCTTTTAGTTACAGGTAGTACAGACAAGGTACTGGCAACGATCAGTAATCCCGGAAAAGATATCAATACGGATAGTGTTCATTTTATTACCGGCAAAGGCATAGAACTCGCTGCAGTCAGGACAGCCGCTGATACCTATGAAATAACGCTGCTTGCCGGCCAGCAGAACGATGTGCAGGAACTCTATGCTGTGTACCGCGATACCAAAGTTGCCCAGGCAAACAAAGCTGCTAAGATTGATTCTGCTACATCCACATACAGTTTGGGCAAGCTCAACATCGCAACCTATGCCGCGAAAGAATTCCATGTGAAGCTGGTACCTGTAGGCACCGCAAGCATTGATGAACAACAGGTAGAGCAGAAACTGAACGAAATCTACAATCCGGTAGGCATCAGCTGGAGCGTCAGCAAAGCTGCTCCTTTTACAGATATGAGCTGGGATATTAATAAGGACGGTCGATTGGATGTAAAGGATGCCGGTAAGAACAACAAGTACTCCGCTGAAATGCAGGCGCTGAATACTGCTTATACCGCAACAGGTATAGATGCTACCATACCGCACATCTTTGTATTCAATACTGCGCCGTTCAATGCAGCTGCATCCATACAGGGAGACATGCTCCGCAATCATCAGTTTGGTTATTTGTTTACACCATTAACAGATGCTGGTACAGTGGCCGCGCACGAGCTGGCCCATGGCGTTTTTCATTTGAATCATACATTTGATACACAATACAAATTCAACGAAGGTGACCTTGCAGACAACCTGATGGACTACCGCAACGGAACCGATCTGGTAAAGCTGCAGTGGGATGCCATCCATGCGCCGGGTCTGGTTGTTGGTGTGTTTGAAAAAGAAGGCGACGCGGAGTCGGTGATTGTGCAGGACTTGTCACTATTAAAGCCTTTTTTAAATAAGGGTGGAAGTTCATTTACATTTATTACACCTGCAGGAAAACAATTTAGCTTACCTTCTGATATTAAAAAGATCGCATTTTATTCAAATGATGAAAGCAACGTCAACGCAATAAATACCACATTTTATCCAGACGGTGCTCTTAGAGGTTTTACATTAGCGAATGGAGTTGTTTATTCATCAAACTACACGCTATCGGATAATGCATTTGCTGGTTATTATTATGAGGGAAATAAATCTGGTGACGGTTATATTGATGTTTTTACTAAGAATCTTTCTGAAGAAGACCGGTCAAAAGCAGTTATAGGCACGCTATGCATTTATGAAGGAGAACCTCAGTTTTTGGTAAAGAGGTTACAATACAATGGCGACAAAATATCTACAGATCACAATGGCAGTGGCGCCTATTTATCTGAACTTCCGATAAGTATTCCTGCAGATTATGATCCTCAGAAAGTCGCTAATCTAAAATACATTTCTACAACTCCTTATGGGACTCTGGCATCGGAATTTATATCAAAAAATTCTGTTTGCGATGGGAAGTATGCCAGATATATACTTACCCTTGCCAATCTTGTCAATGCAAATGAAGATTATGTAAAAAACTGTATTGGCTTCACATCTTTTTTGAATCAATATGTAATAAACCCTACCTGCTCAACTTGTGTAAATAATTTACCTGTTCGTATTACAGAAGAAGATTATAAGGATAAGATCGTTTTTTTTCTTGATCAACTAAACCAATTAAAGACACTTAAGTTTTTACTGGAAAATACAAATGCGAGTACAGAAACTTTATCAGCATTATTGAAGGATGTTATTCCTTGTACGTACACTCAATTAACAGCTAAGCAAAGAGTAAATGCAATTAACATTCTGGTAAAAGAACCTTTATATGATTGCGATGGCTTAGTTTTCAACAACTGTTCGGAAGTTTATCTTGAGCGCATATTTGTGAATACGCCAGTAAATCAGATAGACTCCGTCCTGACTCAAATGAATACCGAAGTTGTGAAAAAACTTTTTGGTGGATTAGGATCAGGAGTTAATGGAAGCTTAGGTGCTAATATAGTTTATACATTATTTGATTGGCTAAAAAAAACTGATAAAAGTGTTTCTGCAGATAACGAAATATATAATGCCGGTTTGTTGTTTAACATGTTTAATTATACAGCAGGGCGTGCCGGCACTTATAGTGTCAGTCAGTTATACCAGCCGTTGTCGGAATGGAACAATGAAAATATTGATTTTTACATCAGTGAAAAGAAAGGAATTAATCTCCATAAATCTGAAGACAGAGCATCAGCAAAATGGAATGATTGGGTTATTGTCAGAGCATTAGAAGATTTGAGTTATGGCAATGATTTGGTGCTAACGAAAGGAACAAGTGTTAGAATACCTGCATTTTATCTTCATTATATGATCATGAATGCAGTTCAACAATACACTGCCTCGGTTACACGCGAAGCATTTGATTTCGTTATGATTGGTTCTGGGGTTGGTGGTGTGTTGGGTGGGGCAACAGAACTTACTTTTGCCATTGCGGTTGCAGACATCGTTGTGGGTTCCGCAGACTTGGTTATTGGTAGCACAGAGCAGGATATTATAAACTGGCTTGGTGTTGAGAAAGGAAAAGAAGTTCTTAATTTATGGACGGAAGTTACTGCTATATATGGAGCCGGGGTTACAGTAAGAGCTATAACCCCCTGGTTATATAGTAAAAGTTTATTGTTACATAATCACCTTCAATCAATTGATTGGACAAAAGTACCTGAAACTGTAAATCCTTCAACGGTCAGGTCATTTAAACTTTATAAAGTCAAACTTGAAAAAATATTTGGTGGAGCGGGGAAGGTATTTAGAAATATCAGTTATGATGATTTTATTCAAACGTTTTCTGCTACTGAAGTTCAATATCAAAGATCATTTCAGTTATGGGGCGAAGAAAGGTGGGACGAATTATACGAGTATTTTAAAACAAATGAATTAAATGGTGGCTGGCCGCCATTTAATGGAGTTAAAAGTATTGTAAAAATAGAATATGGTAATGAACTACAGGGCAAAATGTTTGATCGATTTCAAGGGCCTGGAAAGATAACCGGATCTTTTGCAAGTCCCATATATGAAGGAGAAAAAATAGGTGATCTTCATTTCACCTATGATTCAAGAGCTTTAGGCAATAATATACAGGAAGGTACTAATTATATTAAATTTAAAGTAACTGATAAAATAGATGGAACTGTTTTTTTTGAATATGGCGATGCTATTCCTTGGTTTGGTAAACAAGGGTTAGGAGATCAGATGAAATCATCTAAAACTCTTATTGAGTTATATGATAAAGGCATGATTGAGATTGTTGAGAGATTAGAATTTAGAAATGGAAAATGGGTATTTATTAATTAGTTTTGTATATGATTAAAATTATTAATACTATAAAAAAT
>JAGKWN010000049.1 GCA_021151805.1 Cytophagaceae bacterium
AATTTGAATTCATAATTTATAACCCATGATTCATAATTATTTAAATGCGTTTATCCCGGTGATGTCATGGCCGGTGATGAGTAAATGTATGTCGTGTGTACCCTCGTAAGTAACAACAGATTCGAGGTTCATCATATGTCTCATGATCGGGTATTCGCCGGTTATACCCATGCCACCCAGTATTTGTCGGGCTTCTCGAGCAACCTTTAGTGCCATGTCAACATTGTTTCGTTTAGCCATGGATACTTGTCCGGTGCTGGCTTTGCCTTCATTTTTTAACATACCCAACCGCCATACCAATAGCTGTGCTTTGGTTATTTCAGTCAGCATCTCCGCCAGTTTCTTTTGAGTAAGCTGAAAGCCAGCAATGGGTTTACCAAACTGTATACGTTCCATGGCGTAATTTTTAGCTACATCGTAACATTCCATCGCGGCGCCCAGTGCACCCCAGGCAATACCATAGCGTGCAGAATCCAGGCATTTCAACGGGCTGCTTAAGCCGTCAGCATTTGGTAGTAGATTTGATTTAGGGACTTTCACATTGTCAAATACAAGTTCGCCTGTAATACTTGCCCGCAGCGACCATTTCTGGTGAATTTCAGGAGTTGTAAAGCCTTCCATGCCCCGTTCAACAATCACTCCCTTAATGCGTCCAGATTCATCTTTGGCCCAAACAACGGCTATATCAGCCTTGGGAGAATTCGTGATCCACATTTTCGCTCCATTCAGAATATAATGATCTCCCGCATCTTTGATGTTTGTGATCATTCCGGCAGGGTTAGAGCCATGATCGGGTTCTGTCAAACCAAAGCATCCCAATATTTCACCCGAAGCAAGCTTTGGTAAATATTTGTGTTTTTGTTCTTCGCTACCATATTTAAAAATCGGGAACATAACCAATGATCCTTGTACAGAAGCCATTGAGCGCATACCGGAATCCACACGTTCAATTTCCTGCATCATAATCCCATACGAGATATAATCCAGTCCGCCGCCGCCATATTCAACCGGTGTGGTTGGACCATATAAACCTAAGGTTCCAAAAGGTTTTACCAGATGTTCCGGGAATGCGCTGCGTTGCGCATAATCCTCAATAATCGGCTTAACTTCTTTATTCATAAAAGCTTGAACCGACTGGCGGATAAGTTTATGTTCTTCACTCAGAAGATCGTCGATGTTGTAGTAGTCCGGTTGAGTATACATATTTGTTTTCATAGCCTTCAGTATATGTTCAATATATCAAATTAATCGCATTTTGATGACTTTGCGCATTTGATTTCATTAATTAAATCTTGATATTTACATTAATACAGTAAAGTGACAAATCCTTATGCCAAGGAGTGTTTACTTAAACTATATGAACGAATTTCTGAAATGAATTTTATTGAATAGCTTTCAAATCAGAAAGTATTTATTATAACGGAAAAGAACGGGAAACGATGCACGGGAATCACTCAGAAAATAACATTCACGAATTGATAGAGAAACTAACTACTCATTATCAAAAAGATGGTCAGGATGTTAATACACATTTGGAAGGTCTTTTAAATTCGAATTATGTAAAATATTGGGATTATATCCGTTTAGATAGTTTGCTTACGTTACAAAATCCGAAGACACCTTATGCGGACGAGATGGTGTTTATTGTGTATCACCAAATCACCGAGTTGTATTTCAAACTTGTGATGCATGAACTGCAGCAATTGAAAACAGCAGAGAGTTTAACCGGTGCAATTTTCCTGAAACGTGTAGAGCGTTGTAACTGGTATTTCGGACAATTGATCAGTTCCTTTGATATTATTTCTGTTGGTCTTGACCAGGATCAGTTCTTAAAGTTCCGTGTAGCACTTACACCTGCATCCGGATTTCAATCTGTTCAATATCGCATGGTTGAAATTGCCAGTACCGATCTGATCAATCTTGTACATACCGATTCCAGAGATAAGTATGATGACTATTCAACCATCGAAGAATTGTTTGAAGAATTGTATTGGAAAAAAGGAGCAACAGATACCAAGACCGGAGAAAAGACGCTTACACTCCGTCAGTTTGAAACAGAGTATACAGCAAAGTTGATTCAATTAGCGTATGAATATAAGTCCAGAAATGTGTGGTCGTTATACAGACGTTTGTCTTTGGATGACCAGGCAAATTCAGCTATTCAGGAAGCATTGAAACAATTGGATCAACATATCAATATCAACTGGCCTTTGATGCACTATAAATATGCTCTTGGGCATTTAATAAAAAATAAACAATTATATTCAGCTACAGGTGGAACCAATTGGAGAGAATATTTACCTCCGCGTTTTCAAAAAGTGATATTTTTTCCTTCGTTGTATACGAAAGAAGAACTTGAAAACTGGGGAAAGAACTGGGTTGAAAAAGAAGTGATTTCTAAAATACAGGCGGCAAAACAAGTTTAAGTGAATCCATTATTTTTTAGATATAAATCATATACATCCGTCTTGTTATTGATGGCTGGTATGTGTTTATCTTTTTTATCTGCGGCACAGCACCAGCAAGTGCAAATACACTATGATTATGCAAAGAAGCATTTGAAGGAAGAGTATTATGTCCTGAAAAAAAACACACAGGTACGTGATAGTTTGTATACTTCCTATTTTCAGAATGGTCAAAAAAAATCTCAGGGGAATTATGTAAAAAATAAAGCGGAAGGAACCTGGCAATTTTTCTATGAGAATGGCAACATCAAGATGGAAGGCTTGATGCTGAACGGAGAGAAAAATGGTGTCTGGCAATATTACTATGAAAATGGAAGCGTGAGTATGGAAGGGGAAGCAGCAGCGAACCTGAAGGGCGGCCATTGGAAATATTATTATGAGAACGGTCACATAAGGAGTGAAGGAGAATACCAGGAAGATAAAAAGAGCGGGCCCTGGAGTTATTATTACGAAGATGGGGTTTTGAAGGCCATGGCTACTTATAAAGAGGATGCAGGCGATTATATCGAACTCTATCCTTCAGGGAAATTAAAAGCTTCAGGAAGAATTGTAGATGGTAAAAGTTCCGGTGTATGGAATTATTATCATGAAGATGGATCATTGATGGCAACGGGTGAAGAAGAAGGTGGTCTAAAAAAAGGCAAGTGGACATACTATTATCCGAATGGATTGATCGCTAGTGAAGGGATGTACATGAACGGTAAGAGTGTAGGTCCCTGGAAATATTACTATGAGAACGGAACAGTCAGTGCGGTTGGGAATATGAACAACGGTGCGAAAGACGGTGCATGGAAAATCTATTATAAGTCCGGACAATTTAAAGGTGAAACCAACTATGTGAATGGTGAGGGAGTCTATAAAGAATATTATGAAGGCGGAGCACTTCGTACGGAAGGCAAGATTATAGATGATAAGCACGAAGGGGTGTGGAATTATTATCTGGAAAACGGTACGTTGGAAGGGACCTGTACGTATGTAAATGGTACAGGTTTGTATAAAGGATATTACGAGAGTAAGAAAATTAAAATGGAAGGTACGCTTGAAAATGGTAATAAAGTAGGCGTATGGACCTTATACAATGAAGATGGCACCATTGCTGGTTATTACAAAACCCTTTACGAAAATCAGTCACCCAAGCTTGGCTCAGATAGCTTGATATTGGCCGATACAGCAAAGGATACATTGAAACCTTCTGAAAAGCCTACGTATTTTACTCCTAAAAAGAAATCACGTTACTTTACTCCACGTGTGAATGAAGCCAAGGCATTTATCGTGTCTTCCAATCCTTTTTATATGCTTGCGTCATCGTTTCCTGTAAGTGTTGAATATTATATGCAGGAACGTATGGGGTATGAAGTAGGAGGTTTGTTGTATTACAAACCTATGTTTAACCTGCATCACAATCTGCCTACAAACACTGTATATTATTTTGGTACTGAATTATATGTACGGCAAAAATTTTATCAGAAAGACCAGGAATATGGGATGCTGTATTTTGGACATGAGTTGCGTTATGGGTATTATAATTATGAAAATGATTACATCGATTTTACTGTTCCGGTGCCTGCGGATCCAGTGCATTTACAGCAGATTCAAAACCGATTTGAATATGCCATATTGGTTGGTGATCGTGTAATGCTTGATCAACGAAAAAAAGGATGGACATTTGATATTTATGCCGGTATCGGAATTGGATATAGAACTATTTCGAATAATTGGCATGGAAATAATGATAAATATAGTGATGCTTTTACCGGCGTTTACAGCAAATCATTTGCAGTTCCGTTTCGTTTTGGTTTTATGATTGGGTACAAATTCCCGAAAAAGAAAAACAATTAAGCTTTTTTGAACGATCTTATTTATGAATCTCTGCAGATAAGATTCATTAGAATAAAATCCCGTATATTGCAGCCAATTACTAAACTGATTTAAGGATAAACACCTTACCCATGAGTAAACTGGTTGAAATTGCGCTTCGCCCTGAAGACGCTGTTCGTGATGAACAAATAAAACGAGCGATCAAAGCTCAGACTTCCTACCAATCCTTCGATTTTCAATACCGGATCAAACGCCGCTCCATTGATGCACGCGGCCGACAAGTATTGGTACGTATGGGCGTGGAAGTGTATGATAAAGGAGAACTGTTGCCGCCGCTTTTAGCACTGCATAAAGAAATATATAAACCTGCCAATGGTAAGCACCAGGTGGTGATTATTGGTGCAGGTCCTGCCGGTTTGTTTGCTGCTTTACGGTTACTGGAGTATGGCATTAAACCCATCGTGATTGAGCGGGGTAAAGATGTACGTGCACGTAGAAGAGATCTGGCAGCAATCAATAAAGACCACGTTGTAAATCCGGAATCCAATTATTGTTTTGGAGAAGGGGGGGCAGGCACCTATTCAGACGGGAAATTATATACCCGTTCCAAGAAACGCGGTGATATCCGTAAAGTGCTGGAGGTACTGGTTGCCCATGGTGCTACCGAAGATATCCTGGTTGATGCGCATCCGCATATTGGTACAAACAAATTACCAGTGTTGGTTGCTGATCTGCGCGAAACGATCAAAGCATACGGCGGAGAAGTATTGTTTGATACCCGCGTTGAAAAGCTGATTATAAAAGACGGCGTGTGTGCCGGTGTTGTTACCAATGCAAATGAAAAGATTGAAGGTGTTGCGACGATATTGTGTACCGGACATTCTGCACGTGATATTTTTCATATGCTACACGAACAAGGGGTACAGATTGAAGCCAAACCGTTTGCACTGGGCGTACGGATTGAGCATCCGCAAACATTGATTGATGCCGTGCAATACCATTGTTCAGGCAATCGCGGAGAATACCTTCCGGCTGCTGCTTATTCACTGGTAACTCAAACCCAATACCAACAGGTAGAACGAGGCGTGTATTCCTTCTGTATGTGTCCGGGTGGTTTTATTGTGCCTGCTGCTACTGCACCGGGCGAATTGGTTGTGAATGGTATGTCACCAAGCCGTAGAGATTCTAAGTTTGCGAATTCAGGAATGGTGGTTGCTGTGGAATTGGATGATATTAAAGAATTTCACAAACACGGACCGTTTGCTGCCCTGGAGTTTCAAAAGAGTGTAGAACAGAATGCATGGGCCATAGGTGGTAAAACACAAGTGGCTCCGGCGCAGCGCGTAGGAGATTTTATCCAGAATAAATATTCAGCATCGTTGCCGGATTGTTCATACCAGCCTGGTTTGAAAAGTGCGAAGATGGACGATGTTCTGCCTGCAATGATTGCCCAACGTTTACGCCAGGGATTAAAACAATTTGAACATAAAATAAAAGGTTATACCAGCAATGAAGGGTTGTTGATTGGTGTAGAAAGCAGAACCTCTTCGCCAGTGTTTGTGCCACGGGATAAAGAAACATTGCAACACGTGACCTTAAAGGCGTTATATCCATGCGGGGAAGGTGCTGGTTATGCCGGTGGTATCATGTCGGCCGCAATGGACGGTGAGAGCTGTGCCTTACGGATCGCACAGGAGCTGGGATTAGCTGAGTTTGATTCAAATTCCAAATAAAAGGAAGTGTAAAGTTTGAGTGTAAAGTATAATTGTTTCGCTATCGTAATTTTGCTGATACTTTAGGCATTGATTCAATTAAAAATATAATTAAAGTCATCGTAGCATTTACACTTTACACTCTAAACTTACACTCATTACGCACCATTCTGTCGTATTTTTTGTTTATCTTATATTACTAACCAGAGCTATTATTCCGTATGAAAAAGACATTGATATTGGGCGCAACACCGGAGACGAACAGATATGCTTATCTTGCTGCAGAGCGCTTACAGAGCCACGGACATGAGTTTGTACCTGTAGGGCGAAAAAAAGGTGAGGTGTTGGGTAAAACGATTATAAATGACCGTCCGTTGGTTGAAGATGTCGATACGGTAACGCTGTATATCAATCCGCAAAATCAATTGGATGAGTATAAATATATCCTTTCTTTGAAGCCGAAAAGGGTGATTTTTAATCCCGGAACGGAGAATGAAGAACTGGAAGAAATTCTTTCAAAAAACGGAATTGAACCAGTAATTGGGTGTACGCTTGTAATGCTCTCTGTTGGAACCTTTTAAGTTGCATTTTATGTGGATAAAAACTAATTTTTAGCTGTTAAATGCGGGTAAAAAAATGTATTTTTACATTATAGCTACCTAAAGAAAATGAGCGAAATTACTGAAAAGAATGCTGCTGGATATACAGCGGATAGTATCCAGGTTTTAGAAGGTCTTGAAGCCGTGCGTAAAAGGCCAGCCATGTATATTGGCGATATCGGTATAAAAGGTTTACATCATTTAGTTTGGGAAGTTGTCGATAACTCCATTGATGAGGCACTTGCTGGTCATTGTACTGACATTACAGTTGAAATCAATGAAAATAATTCAATCACTGTAACGGATAACGGCCGTGGTATACCTACAGGTGTTATTGCGAAATATGGTAAATCGGCCCTAGAGGTTGTATTGACTGTATTACATGCCGGTGGTAAGTTTGATAAAGATTCATACAAAGTATCCGGTGGTTTACACGGTGTAGGGGTGTCTTGTGTGAATGCACTTTCTACAGACATGAAAGTTACTGTATACAGTAACGGAAAAGTACACCAGCAGGAATATAAAAAAGGGATTCCTCAATATGATGTAAAAGAAATCGGTACATCAGATATTCACGGAACAAAAGTTCAGTTCTTACCGGATGATACCATTTTTACCAGTTCAGAATACAAATACGAAACAATCGCTAACCGTTTAAGAGAATTAGCCTTTTTGAATAAAGGTATTCGCATCATTCTTCAGGATCACCGCGAAGTAGATGACGACGGAAAATCAAAAACAGAAGAGTTTTATTCTCTGGGTGGTTTACGTGAATTTGTTGATTATCTGGATTCAACAAGAGAAAAACTTATTCCGACTCCTTTATACATGGAAAACGACAAAGGTGTTATCCCTGTTGAAGTTGCCATGTTGTATAACACGTCTTATTCAGAGAACGTATTTTCTTACGTAAATAATATTAATACAATTGAAGGCGGTACACACGTTGCAGGTTTCAGAAGAGCATTGACGCGTACCTTGAAGTCATATGCGGATAAATCCGGTATGCTTGAAAAACTTAAGATTGAAGTAACTGGTGATGACTTCAGAGAAGGTCTTACTGCAATTATTTCAGTTAAAGTTGCCGAGCCTCAGTTTGAAGGGCAGACAAAAACAAAATTAGGAAACTCGGATGTAATGGGCGCCGTTGACCAGGTAGTTGGCGAGATGCTGAATACATATTTAGAAGAGAATCCGAAAGAAGCTAAAATGATTGTGCAGAAAGTTATCCTGGCTGCACAGGCACGGAACGCGGCACGTAAGGCACGTGAAATGGTTCAGCGTAAAAACGTTTTATCAGGTACAGGTCTTCCGGGTAAACTGGCCGATTGTTCTGAAAGTGATCCTGAAAAGTGTGAAATATACCTGGTGGAAGGGGATTCAGCGGGAGGTTCTGCAAAACAGGGCCGCGACCGTAAATATCACGCCATTTTGCCTCTGCGTGGTAAGATCCTGAACGTTGAAAAAGCACAGGAACACAGAATCTACGAAAACGATGAGATCAAGAATATGATCACCGCTCTTGGTGTTACTTTTGGTACCGAAGAAGGTGAAAAAGTATTGAACCTTACCAAGCTTCGCTATCACAAAGTGATTATCATGACCGATGCTGATATTGATGGTTCTCACATCCGTACATTGATCTTAACATTCTTCTTCCGTTATATGCGTGCATTGATTGACGGCGGTCACGTATATATAGCACAGCCGCCGCTTTACCTGGTTAAGAGAGGTAAAGAAGAAAAGTATTGCTGGACTGAAGAACAGCGAGAAGCTGCTGTAAAAGAACTTGCCAAAGATGGTAAAGAAGAATCTGTTGGTATTCAGCGATACAAAGGTTTGGGTGAAATGAACCCTGAACAGCTATGGGCTACTACAATGGATCCTGAGAAAAGAAGCTTAAAGCAAGTGAGCGTTGAGTCTGCTGCTGAAGCGGATCACCTGTTCTCTATGTTGATGGGCGATGAGGTTGCGCCACGCCGTGATTTCATTGAAAAGAATGCCCGTTATGCAAAAATTGACATTTAAGAATAAATAATATTGTAAAAATAATGTGAAAGGGGTTGAATAAACCCCTTTTTTCGTTTATTTAGTATTGTAATTCCTATAGTGAAATCATGGTTATTAAAGATTCTATAAATGCCAAAGGGGCTCCTGTTTCAACCAATTATATAAGTCGAGATTTAAGTTGGATAAAATTTAACTACCGTGTTTTAGATCAAAGTAAAAATTTCGAACGCAATATTTTTGATCGCTTAAAATTTCTTGCGATCACCTCCTCAAACTTAGATGAGTTTTTTCAAATCCGTGTAGGTAGTTTGTATAACTATCTGGATTATGACAGAGAACGTATTGATTATTCCGGTTTACGTGAAGGTGCTTTTAAAAAAGTATTGTTTCAGGATCTTCAGGAATTTGCTAAAGATCAAGTGTCTGTTTATACCAATGAGTTGAAGCCAGAGTTTGAAAAAAATGATTTTACGATTGTTTCCCGCGAAGATGAATTATCAGCAGCAGAAAATGATACGGTGAAAACATATTTCAAGAAAACAATTTTTCCAATGCTCACCCCGATGACGTATGATAACCATCATTCGTTTCCAATCATGATGAATAAATTGCTGGTGTTTGGTGTTGTTACCATCAATCGCAATATTATTGGTGAGCAGAGAAGATTAACACTGATTCAGCTGCCGACAAACATACCGAGATTCTTTGAGATCGAACGTGACGATAAAATTCTCTTTATTCCTATTCAGGAAATTGTTCGCTGGAATATTGCGAAATTATTCCGTAACGTTGAAATTCTTTCCGTGAATCTTTTCCGTATCACACGTAATGGAGATTTCTCTGTTGAAGAAAGTGATGATATCGATGAAGCCTTCATTGATGAGATTAAAAAGAAAATCAAGACGCGTAAAACGGCACGTGTTGTCCGTATCGAGATTGAAGAAAATTATTCGACCTGGATGATGAAGATTCTGTTGGGTCGTTATCATATAGATGAAAGCAATATTTTTGTTACGAATACCCTGATGGATTTTACCTGCCTGTGGCAGATTGTAAATCATCCGGAGTTTAAAAATTATCAGCATAAATTATCTCCGCCGGTACAGCCGCTGGCATTAGCGATCCCAACAAGCAATGATGAAGAATCACTGAACCTGTTGAAGTATTTGCAGAAGAATGATGTGTTACTCCATCACCCATTCAACGACTTTAAGTATGTGTTGGAGTTGTTGGAACAGGCTGCAGAAGATGCAGGTGTATTGGCTATTAAAATTACGATTTATCGTTTGGCGAAAAATTCCCGTATTACGAATGCTTTATTAAAGGCAGCAGAAAACGGGAAGCACGTTTCTGTATTGTTTGAAGTGACGGCTCGATTCGACGAAGAAAATAATATCAAGGAAGCACAACGCTTACAAAAGGCTGGTTGTTTTGTTATTTATGGTTTCAATAAATACAAAACACATACGAAGCTGATGTTGATCGTTCGTAAAAATTCAAATGAATCGATCACACGTTATGTACACATGTCGAGCGGTAACTACAACGAAGATACTGCGCGTTTGTATACAGATATAAGTTTGTTAAGTACGAATGAAGTTTATGCGCAGGATATCAGCGAATTCTTCAACGTAATTACAGGACACTCTGAGCCGGGTGATTACCAGAACATCATCACTGCACCTGGAGACATGCGTCGCAAACTGATCGAGTTGATTGATCACGAAGCAGCCAATGCAAGAGCCGGCAAAGCGAGTGGTATTGTTATCAAGATTAACTCGTTGCAGGATAAAGATGCAATTGATGCCTTGTATGTGGCATCACAGGCAGGTGTTCCGGTTAAATTGATTGTGCGTGGTATGTGTTGCTTAAGACCGGGGAAAGAAGGTTTGAGCGAAAACATAAGCGTACGTTCGATTGTTGGTGATCTGTTGGAGCATAATCGCTTATATTATTTCCACAATGAAGGTGATCCGAAAGTATATGGCGGAAGCGCTGATATGATGGTGCGTAGCTTTGACAGACGAATTGAATCGTTATTCCTGATTGAAGATAAATTATCCAAACAGATTGCTCTTGAAATATTGAATCTGAATCTGCTTGATAATACGAATTCATATTCATTAACATCCGACGATGTATACGTGAAGAACAGACCGCAGGAAGGAGAGGCGATTGTGAACGTACATAAAGACTTCTATCACCTTGACAAACGCAAGGTGTTAAAAACAAAATTGTTCTGATCGCATGATCTTTAGCAATACCTGAAAAATAAAAAAACGGGGTGCTGATTGTTTCAGCATCCCGTTTTTTTGCAAAGAGAGATGGTTAATTATTTTTTCAGGATGGCTTTAGCAATGATTTTATACCCCTGCACAATAATCACCGGGATAAAACTGCATGCAATGGATGCGATCCAGGCTTCAGTAGGTAAAGGCTCCAAGCCTAATACAAGCCGGGTATAGGGTATCAGATAAACCACAATCATGATTCCGGTGCAAAGCAGTGTTGCCAGCCAAACAAATTTATTTCGGGTGATGTCGTTCAGGAATAATCGGGATTCCATGGAAGACATATTGAATACGTGTAAGAGCTGAGAGAAAGCGAGTGTGATGAATGCTGCATTGTTTGCAATTTTATGATCCGTTTCAATAATGTGGTCGCAGTATATTACTGCAATGATCACGGATATGGATATTAAAAATGCATAAAGGCTTATTGCAATCCAGTCTTTCTTTATAAGAATATTTTCCGTTGATTTTCGTGGCTGCTTTTCCATTACTTTTTCATCTCCTTTACCAACACCGAGAGCCAGCGCAGGAAAGACGTCTGTTACCATATTCAGAAATAAGATCTGTAAAGGAAGAAGTGTTGACAGGGGAGCAATAAAACCCAGTATGGTAACAATGCATATTTCACTCAGGTTGCAGGAGAATAAATAAATAATGAACTTTTTAATGTTGTCAAATATTTCCCGGCCATGTGCCACCGCTTCAGCTATGGATGTAAAAGAATCATCTTTTAATACGATGCCAGCCGTTTCTTTTGCAACCTGCGTACCTCTATAACCCATGGCAATGCCAATATCCGCTTTCTTCAAAGCGGGCGCATCGTTGATGCCATCGCCGGTCATGGCCACGATATTTCCTGCTTTCTGAAAGGTCTCTACAATTTCCAGTTTTTGTTTAGGTGTAGTGCGTGCAAAGACAGAGGCTGCAAGAATTTTTTCACGCCCCTCATTACTGATGTTGTTCGCTTCAGGCAGGTCTTTACCGATAATTACATTCTGTTCGTTCTCATCAACAACACCGGTTTTCTTAGCAATGTTTAATGCGGTCATTGGGTGGTCGCCGGTGATCATGATGATGCGGATGCCAGCATTCCGGCAACGCAGGATGGCATCTTTAATATCCATCCGCGGCGGATCCAGAAAACCAATCATGCCAACATGAATGAGATCAGTTAAATAGGCATCCGGATTAACTTCTGTTCCTTCTTTATAAGCAAAGCCAATAACGCGTAATCCGTCGGCCGACATCTTTTCAGACTCATCAAGAATGTTCTTTTTAATTTCTTCATTTAACTCTTTGATCTCAGTTCCATATTGAATTTTGCTGCAATTGTTCAGCAGGTGTTCTACGGAACCTTTGGCTGCTACAAATTTTCCATCGGGTAAATTGTGTAAGGTACCCATGATCTTTGTTTCGGAGTTGAAAGGAACCTCACCTACACGTTCGAATTGTGTGTGTAGTTCCTGTGCCGATGCACCAGAGATATTCGCTAAATGGATCAGCGCAATATCGATCGGATCTCCTGCAGCAGGTTTCTTATCATCTTTCTGTTCGGATTTTTCTGTCGGTGCATTGTTGCATAGTGCACCAATAAAGCGCATCTTCTCAAAATTCTCCTTATTTTTTTCGAGCTGATTGTCATTAAACAGTAAACTGTTGTTTTCAATTTTAACCTGTACTTTTTCTTCCGGAAAAGATAATGTGTCTACATAAATGGTATTTTCTGTTAACGTACCTGTTTTATCTGTGAGAATAATATTGGTGCCGCCAAGTGTTTCTACAGCGGAAAGTTTTTTTACCACGGCATTTCGTTTGGCCATTAAGAGCATTCCATGAGAAAGGGCAATTGTTGTAACAATCGGAAGTCCTTCCGGAAATGCTGCTACGGCAAGTGCTATAGCGCTTTCAAAAATCAATAGCCATTCTTTTCCTTGTAACGCACCTGTTGCCGCAAATACAGCAGTCATGATTAAGGTGATCCAGATGAGTCTTTTACTGAGACTGTTTATTTTTTCATCTAAGGGCGTTTTTTTATGTTCAGATTTTTCTACCAACGATGTAATGGTGCCAAGCTGTGTATCTTTTGCAATGGCTGTAATCAGTGCTTTGCCATTTCCATTCACGACAGAGGTTCCCTTGAATACCATATTATGCTGATCACCTAAGCCGGTTTCTGAAGGAAGTTCTTCCGGATTCTTTTCCGCAGGCATAGATTCTCCGGTAAGAGAGGACTCATCACACTTTAATTGATTTGATTCGATAATTCTCGCATCACCCGGAACAATGTCTCCTGCCTCTAATAAAATAATGTCTCCCGGTGTCGTATTCTCTGCAGGTATTTCCTGTTCCTTTCCATCACGAATAATCTTTGTTTTGATTACATCCATTTCTTTTAATGCATTCATGGAACTTCTTGCTTGAAGTTCCATGAAAAAACCGATAATGGCGTTTATAATAATCACTACCAGGATCGCAGCAGTTTCGATCACATCTTTGAAATATAAGGACACAGCTGAAGCAGCTACCAGTAAATAGACAATAGGACTTTTAAACTGAAGTAGAAAAATGAGCCAGATACTTTTTTGTTTCTGTGCTTCATAAATGTTCTGTCCGAATTGCTGGATTCGTTTTTCTGCTTCTGCTGTAGTTAAACCTTTTTCAGGGTCGGTTTGGAAGTCTTGTATAAGTGTGTCGACAGGGATTGTAAACGGAGTCTCAATCGGGTATTTTATGCTCATAGCTGAAAGGGGATTTTTTTGTAAGCTATATGCTCAGAAAGCAAAAGTTGTTACATAAAAAGCATTTTTATTAGTATTTTATACATGTGTGTTTTATATAAATATTTTCAGATATTATGGAATTATTAAGGTTTTGTTTGTGTTGTATATATGTACTCAAACCCAGCTATATGAGAACTGTAAAAAAGGTATTTATTATAACGGCAATTATAGCATTTCTCCCTATTGTCGCCTCTAAAGCGGTAAGTGCGGATGATGATAAAAATTCGCCTAAAACAGTTAATATAACCGGACTAAACCCGGAAGTATATGCATATGCACTGAAAGGATTTAACTCCATTCAGGATTCGTTGCATAAAAACTTCAGGTATCTGGCCGTTGTAGATTTTTCTAAGCCTTCTACAGAAAGAAGATTCTATTTGATTGACCTGAAAGATACCTCACTGGTTTGCACTGATTATGTTTGTCATGGCAAGCATTCAGGAGAAAATTATACTACAAGTTTTTCAAATGAAGCAGAGTCCAATAAATCCAGTCTTGGTTTTTATATGCTTTCCGAAAGCTATACAGGTCAGCATGGGTTATCTATTCGTATGGATGGTCTTGATAAAGGTTTCAACGACAATGCACGTAAGCGTGCGATTGTAATGCATACGGCCGAATATGCTGATGAAAAACTATGCAAGGAGCAAGGTAGATTAGGACGTAGCCTGGGTTGCCCGGCTTTACCGGCAGCAACATTTAATACAATTGCACCTCAGGTAACAAACAATGCTTTGATCTTTCATTATTATCCGGATACAAATTATTTAAACACTTCGGTTTGGTTGCATTGACTAAGTTTAGTAACTTAGGTATATATGTACAAGCCCCTAGTATTGATTTTCCTGGTTGCTGCTGTCAGCAATGCCTGTTCGAAAAAAACAATTCCTTCCAAGCAGGTTACCGTTAAGGTACCTGAAGTAATTACAAATCCCGTTTCTGTTTTTACGAAAGATGGATTTGAATCCAATAAAGATTTTATAAATCAGAAAATACAAAAAGCCGATTCAACGGGTAATGGCATTGTTGCCAATTCTTCAGTCTACAATTATACCAGTCCGGTTTTTAATATCTATGAAAAAAATGATTATCAACCTTTTTGGTCAAACCAGAACAGAGTGGAAGATGCTATTGCCGTTTTAAAAGCCAGTGAGCACGAAGGTTTGAATCCGAATGATTATAATTGTAAATCTCTGGAATCTATTTATGCCGGAGCTCTTAAAGATGCTAAAATAGATGAAACTGAAGCATTGGATATAGAGCTGATGCTTACGGCTTCCATGTATAAGTATGTTCATCATTTATATTTTGGCAAGCTGGATCCGGTTGCTATTTATCCCGAATGGAATTACCAACGTCCATCCAAAGAATTGATTACTGATTCTTTACTCGCAATCTATTTTAATAAAAATGTTGACCAGATTCCGGTTCGTTTCCGTCCGGAAAATTATTTTTATAAGTCATTAAAAAATGCCCTTATCCATGCCGATTCACTGGAAGCGAACGGTTTTCCCGAGGGTAAGATAGACTTTGCCGGTAAAAAGCTAGTTAAAGGAGATACATCATTTGTAATATTGCAGATCAAGCAACGCTTGCAGGCAACAACAGAATATTCTTTTACAGAGATGAATAATACGTTTGATGAACAGCTGTATCAATCCATCAAAATTTTTCAGGAACATGTTGGCTTACATTCTACAGGTGTTATAGACAAGACTACAATTGCCAGACTGAACTATACACCGGCACAGTTTCGCAATACCATACGTGCCAATATGGAACGCTGCCGCTGGCTGTCAACAGAATTACCCAATGAATATATTGTTGTGAATATTCCGGATTATACCCTTACACATTTTAAAAACGATAAGGTTGTATATAATGAAACGGTTATCGTTGGTAAACAACTCAATCAAACACCCGTATTTCAGGCAATGATTACCAATGTTGAATTTAATCCATACTGGACAGTTCCAAGATCCATCGCTGTAAAGGAATTGTTACCTTCCTTGAAAAAAGATCCCGACTATCTTAAGAAGCATAATATGTTTTTGTTTGACGGGGAGAAAGAAATCGCGACACCAGCTTCTTTCGAAGGTTATTCCGATAGCTATTTTCCTTTTACCATAAAAGAAAAACCGGGGCCGCAAAATTCACTGGGGCAGGTGAAATTCTCTTTTCCGAATCCGTATTCTATTTACATGCATGATACGCCGGCAAAATATTTATTCGATAACGATATCCGATCATTCAGCCACGGTTGTATTCGTTTGCACAATCCAATCAAATTTGCAGATCACTTATTATCACCGCAGGGAGTAACGGAGAAACAGATTGACGGGATCGTACAATCTGCCGACAACTATGTGATGGCGCTCGAAACCAAGATGCCTATCATGATCAGCTATTTTACCTGTTATGCAAAAAAAGGAGATAGCCGCATGTATTTTTTTTATGATGTATATGAAAGCGATAAAAAGATCATAGACGCCCTGTCAAAGTAATTGTCCGTTTCAGATTCTTCGTGTAAATAACTATCTTGCAGAACCCATATTGATTTCTGTAAGATAGTTATTTATGAAACGTTTTATTTCCGTTCTGTCAGCATTAAGTTTTCTTTTTTGTTTACTGATTGCAATGTCCTGTTCAAAAAAAGAACAACATGGAGAAGCTGAACAGGGAACGACAACAGCAGTAAAACTGGATGCATTCGATAGTAGTCGTGTGCATGTATATGAACACATAAAACGTATTTTTTCAGCTGAAACTAAAGCAACAGATAATTCCGCAGATACTACTTACTATTCATTAAACAATTTATATAAACACAATAACTACCAACCTTTCTGGTTGTACGAAGAGCGCATGGTTAAAATTCTTGATATCCTCAAGAGCTCTCATTCAGATGGGTTGAATCCGGAGGATTATGCATATGAAACACTTAATAAATTATATGCAACAAGTTTAAAAGATGGAATCAATACGGATGAAGCTTTCGGATTGGAGATGACAGTATCGCGGTCGGTGCTTTTGTATGTGACGCATTTATACAAAGGCAAAGTTGATCCGCGTACGGTTTTCCCTGACTGGAATTATGAAGAACCTGCATCTGAAGTTATTTCGGATTCTATGTTGGTATGTTATTTTACAAGTAACCTGGATTCGCTGCCCTCGATCTTACGTCCGAAGTATGAGATCTATGAGGCATTGCGCGAAACACTGAAGCAGGTGGATAGCCTCGGCGGACAAGCCATTTATCTGGAGAAGATTCCGTATACAGGCCGCACGCTGGTACAGGGGGATACTTCTTATACGATCCGTTCCATTAAGCAACGTTTACAATCTACATCTGAATATAATTTTGATTCACTTAATAATGTATTTGATGGACAGCTGTATGAGTCGATTAAAATTTTTCAGAAGCATGTTGGTGTTACGGCTTCGGGTAAGCTGGATAAAAAAACGATTGATAAATTGAATTTTACCGCCGCGGAAGTGCGCGCCGCTATACGTGTGAATATGGAACGTTTCCGATGGCTGCCAAGTGATTTACCGCATGAATTTATTCTGGTAAATATTGCAGACTATACCTTACGCCATTTTGTTGAAAGAGATGTCGTATATGAAGAGTCTGTCATTGTTGGCCGGGAATATACATCTACACCTGTATTTGAGGCCATGATGACTTATATAGAATTTAATCCGTATTGGACAGTGCCACGTTCTATTGCAGTAAATGAAATGCTGCCTTCGTTAAAACGAAATCCGAATTATCTGCAGTCCCATAACATGGATCTGTTCAGAGGTAATGCGCAAGTAGCTATTCCTGCTTCGTTCAGCTCATACAACGCAGATAACTTTCCATTTACCATTCGTGAAAACCCGGGACCTAAAAATTCTTTGGGACAAGTAAAGTTGATGTTTCCCAATCCTTATTCCATTTACCTGCACGATACACCAGGTAAATATTTATTCCAGCAGGACGAACGTTCTTTCAGTCATGGTTGTATTCGTTTAAAAGATCCATTGAAGTTTTCATTGCACATCCTTTCCAAACAAGGTGTAACGCAGGCGCAGATTGATAAGATTATTCGCGATAAGAAAAATTATGTAATTACTCTGAAAGAAAAAATGCCGGTGATGTTGACGTACTTTACCTGTTATTCAAAAAAAGGAGACGGGCATTTATATTTCTTTAAGGATATTTATGGAAAGGATAAAATGATTATTGAAGCCTTGAATAAGAAGGTAAATTTATAAAATAATATTCATCTTATTCTTTAAAAGATAATCCGGCTCTCTGTAAGGCTGTTTTGAGTTTAGGCAATGACGCCGGCCCCATGCCGTGCAAGGCCATGATTTCTTTTTGCGTATGCTGTGCCAGCTCATTCACTGTTGTTATACCCATTGACGCTAAAGCTCTACCTGCGGGAGCGCTTAAGATGGAAAGCAAACCGTCTTTGGGTTTGTTTTCTGCTTCGCAGATCGGACAAGTAGGGCAATCAGTACTTTTGTAATACTGATGCCCTTGTTCACATGTTCGTACTGTTTTGTTCGGCGGCATGAATGATTATTTCATTTTACTGAAATCCATAAATAAAACATTCCAGCGGTGTCCATCCAGATCGCAGAAAGCACAGCCATACATCCAGCCCTGAGACGCTGCCGGTTTTGAAAATACCTTCCCGCCAGCCTTTTCAACTTTGGCCGCAATCTCTCTTACTTCTTCTTCACTTTCTGCATCGAATGAAAATAATACTTCTGAAGACTTAGATGTATCGGTTAATTCATTGCCAGCAATTTGTTTGAAGAAGTTTTGTTCAAACAACATCAGTATGATATTCTTGCTGCCGATTTTAATAGCCGCAGACTGTTCGCTGTTGCCCGGTCCTTCGTTTAATTTAAAACCAATAGCGATAAAAAAGTCTCGTGCTTTTACTACGTCTTTTACCGGCAGATTGATCCATATATCTTTTGTCATAGTGGTATTGGTTTTAGTGCGTTGCTTAAATGATAGTTAAAAGTACGACAAGGTTAGTAATTAACGATGCGTAAAAACGACAATGTATAAGGGGAGATGCGACAGTATCTTTCAATCGAATTAAATCAAATTTATTTGATGTCTGCTATTTTCCAGGCATTGTTCATTTTCTTCATATAAACGATTGTTGAATCATAATAAGAGCACTTTTTTTCTTTGGAGTTATAAGTTCCGGAATTTATTGTTACGATAGCGGTATCTTTATTTTTGAATTTAATAGATTTTATTATGAGCGTATCCGGGGCTTCCTGTGTATGTAGCCATTTGTAGGAGTTTCCAAAATCACAATCAATGGCTTCGAATTGATCCAGATCTGTGTACTTTTCAAAATCACTGTATTTAATCTTCTCCAGATTTGAAATACATTGCTTGTAAGAGTTCTTTTCTGCCTGAAGTAAAGAATCAGAAAAATGGTATGTCTTTAAATTAGAAAGATATACTGAAAAGTCCAGCATTGTCATGCCACTTGGACTTTGGATGAATTTTGGTTGGTATGCATCATATTTATGTTGATGAATAGCTCCCAGGTACCAATTGAAAAAGTCTGCAGCGTTTTTGCAGGCTGCAGTAGAGTCAGGCTTACTGTATTCTTTGGCTAATCCGGTTTTAGCTAAAGTAAATAGCAAGGTTGAAAGGATACATATTTTTAATGTGTGTTTCATATGGCTGAAAAATCAAGTTTTTATTTATTTTTTTTGTTCATTAATGTTTCAAGATTCTTCAGTTTACTTTTCCAGAAACCATCAAAATAATTGATCCATTCCTGCAGGTCGTTAAATCCGTCCTGGTTTAATGTACATACTCGTTCCCGGCCTATTTCCTCAATAGAAACAAAACCGGCAGTATGCAACGCTTTAATATGTTTGGATACAGCCGGTCGGCTCATATCAAAATTCTCTGCCAGCGCATTGATGGAAAGATTTTGTTCGGTTAGTAATTCCAGAATATACCGTCTGTTTGGATCTGCAATCACCTGGAAAATATCTAATGGTTGCTGTGTCATTTTGAATGTTTGTTCATGTGTTGAACAAGTCGCGTCTGAATTTTCTGCCAGCCTTTGTTCATGATCAGATAAGATAACAGATTCTTGAAGCCGATAAATCCTGTGTGTTCCAATAACAGGTCTGTACCGGCACCGTTTGGCGTGAGTGTCCAGGTTACAACAGAATCAAGCGTGATCTTGCCTTTGCCGGGTCCGCCTTTCCAGGAGTAGGATAGATGTGAGATTGGCTGTATTTTTAAAACTTTACAATAGATCATACCATCAAATCCAACCTTCACTTTAGGTTTGGTGTTGAACATAAATTCATGTCCTTCAATTGGCTGGAAATCGCTTTCCATGAGCCATTGGGAGAGGAGCTCTGGTTTGGTCAGATAGTCCCAGACTAATTGTGGTGGGTGATTAAAATGCCATTGATGTCTGATATCATTTTTCATATAGGTAACTTTTAAGTTACTCAAATATATGTAACTTAAAAGTTACGTGAAAGTGTTTTGATTAAAATTTAAATAATGGATCTGATTAAACCACCTTCAACACGAATGGCCGCACCATTGGTCGCTGAAGCTAACGGACTTACATAATAGGCTACAGTATCAGCCACCTCGTCTACAGATGCAAATCTTTGAATTAAAGAAGTAGGGCGCATATTTTTAAAGAAATCTTTTTCAACTTCTTCAATGCTCATATTGTTTGCTTTTGAAAGATCTTCAATAAACGTACCTACACCTTTTGATTTGGTAGGTCCCGGCAGAATGGAATTTACTGTAACGCCTGATCCTTTTGTAAGCTCGGCTAAGCCTCTGCTAACTGCAATCTGCGCTGTTTTTGTCATCCCGTAATGAATCATTTCATCAGGAATAAATACACCGGATTCGCTTGAAATAAAAATAATCCGACCCCAGTTTTTAGCCAACATCTTTGGGAAGAAATGCCTGGATAATCGAATGCCGCTCATTACATTGATTTCAAAGAACCGAAACCAGTCTTCATCCGGAATATCAGTAAATGCCTTGGGCTCAAATATACCAGCATTATTAATGAGAATATCAATTTCAGAAAGTGCCTGTATCAGTTTGTTTACCTCATCAGCTTTTGAAAAATCTGCTGGAATGCCGGAGACCTTTGCTTGTGGAATCATGGATTTTAATTCCTGTACGGCTTCATCGATACTTTTTTGTGTCCAGCCATTGATGATTACCTGAGCGCCTTCTGTTAAAAGTCTTTTAGCAATGGCAAAGCCTATCCCGGCTGTAGAGCCACTTACAAAGGCTACTTTATCTGATAGTTTTAAATCCATGATAGTACGATGTATAGAATTTAATTTATTTTTTAGCAGTCTTTTTAACCACCTTTTTAGCAACCGTCTTCTTTTGCGCTTTTAGTTCAGCATTCAACATGTCTTCCTTCGCTCTGAATAAAGTAATTTCTTTGATCAGTTTAACCGGCAAGGGTTTGTCTAACGGAAATTGAACAGCGCCTTTAGAGTTTTTATAAGCAGCAATCTCATGCTGGAATTCACGGATACCGGATGAAGTGGGATAGAAGCCGATGTGATTTTTATAGCCCGCAAAATAAACCAATACCGTATGTAATTTAAATGCCGGCATGCCATAGCTGATTACTTCTGTTGCCTTTGGAACAGCTTTTTTAATGGTAGCCCGCATTTGTTGAAGCAGTTTCTGTATTTCTTCCGGGAACGTTGCGATGTAACTATCAATCGTGTCAGGTTTGGATTCGCTTGCTTTCATAAGAACAAAGGTTTAATGTAAAAAGTGAAAATGATTGCGTATTAAACTCCGAACTGAGTTAAATGATGATCCAGGTGTTTGTAGAACATATTGTTCCATTCGCCTTTAGTAAGTACACCAAATGAATGTGATTCCTTGTTATCAAAATAAGATTCGCCCAGTTGTTTTGTTTTAATGATGTGATCTATTAAACGTGTTTTTTCTTTGTTGAATTCACGTTCATCTTTAATAATAAAAGCAGGTGAAGTCATGACACTTTTCTTGTATGGTTTTTCGCTCACCACAGCATCTTTTGCTACTAGTTTTATAAAAAATTTCATAAATGCGTTCGGCTTCGGATGTTTGTCTTCATATACCAGCTCATAGGCAACATTACAATGCGCCAGCATTTTGCTCACAGACATCTTTCCCCATGCTGGCTGAGTTTCCGGTGTTAATTTATCGATACGGTTTATTGTTTCCGTTACGATGTCCTGGTTAAAAATATTTTTCATGATTTTTTAGTTTATATAAGATAATATTTATTTGAAGGATAGCATCCTTTACTCCAATAATTTGTAGCTCACAAAAGCAAACTTTTTGCTATCAGGCGACCACGACGGAACATTGATGGTTCCTTGTCCGCCGAATAACTTGGCAATTACTTTCGGTTCTCCTCCTTCCATTGGCATTAAGCGCAGCGTTACATTCTTATTCGCTGGGTGTCCTTCAACATCCGGTTCATATGAAACAAATACGATGTATTTGCCATCCGGTGAAGGATGTGCGAACCAATCGTTGTAGGCATCAAACGTAATCTGTTCCTGCTCCGAACCATCGGGCTTCATACGCCAGATCTTCATCTTGCCTGTGCGTACAGAATTAAAATAAATGTATTTGCCATCTGCCGTATAATCAGGTCCGTCGTCTAGGCCCTTAGCAGTTGTTAAGCGAATCTCTTCGCCGCCAGCTGCTGGTATAGAATAAATATCATACTCGCCGTTACGCTCTGCACAATAGGCCAGTGTCTTGCCATCGGGCGACCAGCCATGCCAGTACGATGGAGCATTTGGCGTTATGAGTTTCGGCGTGCCGCCGGTAATTGGTAATGTATAGATCATTGATTTACCTGATTCCTTTTCATGATGACTAATGACCAGTTGGGTATTATCGGGAGAGATTCCATGATCATTATTGCACTTGGTGGCAAAATCAGTATTCAGTTTTTCAGGTCTGCCGCCAATAGCAGGAATTTTATAAATTTCACCCTTCATATTGAAAAGCAAAAAGCCACCATCCCTTGACCAGTTAGGAGCTTCAAAGTTTTCATCTGTTTGATAGATGATATCACGACTTTCAGAAGCAATCGTGAAAATTTCAAGCGTGCTTTGGACGCGTGGCGATTCGGTTGTTTTATCAGAAGACACACAACCTAAAAATAAACTGCAGCAAAGGGCAGAAGAGATAGTTCGTAAAAACATATTATTATCGGTTAATCTATTAAACACAAAACGGCTGTTAATCTTCATCAACAGCCGCTTTCTTAAAACTTTACATAAAACTTAGAGTATTAAGCCATTGCCTGCATATAGGCATGCACAGTGAAATACGTGCCGGCAATGCCCATTGCGATCATCAGCCAAAAGAATATTTTACGTGTAGATGCTTCCTGCAATACCAGACTGATCGCACCAAAGACAATACAAATCTGAAGGAAAAGACTTGAAAGATCAAATAAATCACCGGCAGCGCCCAGCTTATCTGCTTCTTCTTCCCACTGTTTGGCGCCTATGGTAGTTCCTTTCTCGCCCGTCTTTTCGTCTTTCAATGTCCACTTATCTTTGTCAATGTTGGCAGAACCTTTCAGAATCTCGTCCTTTTCCAGATCATAACGTTTAATCTGTTTTGCTTTTTCAGTTTTGAAAGAATCAACAACATTTTTATGTTCTTCTTTGATGGAATTCGTTTTTTCTAAAGTAGAAAGTAAATCCAACTGACCTTCATACAGCGTTTCTTTAATGCTTTTTGCCTGGTACCAGTTATACATCTTTGTCTGGTTGTTGTGGGCAATCATTTCATCATCTCCATATCTGCCAGCACCAAGGTCATTGATGGCTAATACAGCCGCAAAAACGGCAATGACAACACCGATGAAAAGTTCAAGATTTTTTGATTTTGATTCTACTTCGTTTTCAGAACTCATAAGGGGAAGTTATTTTTGATATTTATTTACGTTGCGGATACTATCTAAATCTGTAATGTGGAGATGCTTGTTTCTTTCATACAACATCAACATCAAACCATCTTTCAAACCTACTTCCGGAACAACCATCTGTTTGGCCTTGGCAAATTCCATTACACTGGTATAAATCTCAGACGCAGGAATGATGACATCGGCACGGTCACTGTTCAACATCAAGACATTGATCCTGTCTTCGTAGCTGTATTGCGAAACGTTGTGCTGAACTTCTTCAATACGTTTCAGGGAAATGATGCGCTTGTCTTTTTTAGTCTTATCTGCTGTACCCAATTCAAAAATTTTACCGATGTTACCGCCGGTGCCGATTGCTGTTACTGGCTTAGGGAGTTTGTCAATATTGTTTTTAACCCATTGTTTCATTTCTTCCCATTCTTCGGGAGCATCCAGCCCTTGTAATCTTCTTACAGAACCAATTTTGAATGAACGGGCTGCTATTTTCTTTTTGTTTACAAACAGGTTTAATTCTGTACTACCACCACCAACATCTATGTGTATGTAAGAGCTATCGTCAAGTTCGTTATGCAAAACCGTATTGATCAGTTCTGCTTCTTTGTCACCATCAATGATGTTGATATCAACACCAACAAGACCTTTCACTTTTAATACAATGTCTCTGCCGTTTTTAGATTCGCGCATAGCCGAAGTTGCCGAGATCATGTAATCATCCACTTCATACAGTTCAAAAAGATTTTTGAATGTTTGTATGAGTTTGATAAACTTCATTTCTTTTTCCGCGGATATCATTCCAAGCCGGAATACATCTTCTCCCAAACGTAAAGGGAAACGTACGTATTCCATTTTTTTGAACATTACCATGCCGTTATATTCCAGGATTTTGCTTACCTGGAAACGGATGGCGTTGGAACCGATATCAACTGCAGCAAGTTTCACGTAGTAGTGTTTTAAGTATTTGTCTAGATACCAAAAATACACAGTTCACACATCTTTTGAAAGTTATTTATTTTCTTTATCCGAAATTCATTTTTCGTAATAACCGGTTGTGCTGCGATCGTTCCTGTGCAGCAGTCGTATCTGTAAACATGCTGTAATGAATTGAATATTATGTATTTGAAATTATTCTCTGTGTGATTTTGTTATGCACGTATGTATGAAGTTTCAAGTAAATGAGTTGTCTTTCAGCCCGCAAGTGTGTAGGTTTGTATTTGAGGCTCTTAGATGAAAAGAAAGCAATGAATAAGGCAGATATAAAAAGCGAATTGGCCAAACGGATTTTGATCCTGGATGGTGCAATGGGAACTATGATCCAGCGCTATAGTTTGGATGAACATGATTTCAGAAATGAAAAGCTGAAAGATCATGCACATCCCTTAAAAGGTAATAATGATTTGTTGAGCTTTACCCGCCCGGATGTAATAAAAGCGATACATACCCAATATTTAGAAGCTGGTGCTGATATTATTGAAACCAATACGTTCAGCGGAACAACCATTGCTCAGGCCGATTATAAACTGGAGCATATGGTGCATGATATCAATTATTACGGTGCAAAAGTTGCGCGTGAAGCGGTTGACGAATTCATGAAAAAGGATCCTTCAAGGCCACGTTTTGTTGCTGGTGCAATCGGGCCCACTAACCGCACAGCTTCTATCTCGCCGGATGTAAATGATCCAGGATATCGTGCCGTTACATTTGATGAATTGGCGAAAGCTTATAAAGAACAGGCTGTCAGTTTAATTGAAGGCGGGGCAGATTTGTTGTTGATCGAAACGATTTTTGATACGCTGAATTCAAAAGCGGCGCTGTATGCGATCATGGAATTGTTTGAAGAAACTGGCAAAGAAATTCCGGTGATGGTTTCTGCAACGATTACTGATGCCAGCGGTCGTACTTTATCCGGACAAACAACAGAAGCATTCCTGATCTCTGTATCACATGCACCGTTATTATCCGTAGGTTTGAACTGTGCATTAGGAGCAAAAGAATTGAGACCATACCTACAGGTATTGGCAAAGGAAGCACCGTTTTTTGTGAGTGCGTATCCGAATGCCGGCTTGCCAAATGAATTTGGACAATACGATCAGACACCTGCGCAAATGGCCGAACAGGTAAAGATCTTCCTGGAAGAAAATCTGGTGAATATTCTTGGTGGTTGCTGCGGAAGTACACCTGATCACATCAAAGCTTTGGCAGATCTGGCTGCAACATTCCAGCCGCGTACATTAGAAGAAACAGTAGTAGCGTAGTAAGTAGCGATAATGAATTATAAAATCGGTAAGTTAAAATTAAGTGGACTTGAACCACTGGTTGTAGATAAAGATTCAGTCTTTGTAAATATAGGTGAAAGAACCAATGTTACCGGTTCTGCCAAATTTTTACGATTGATCAAAGAAAATAAGTACGAAGAAGCGATTGAAATTGCCCTTGACCAGGTACGCGGTGGTGCTCAGGTGATCGATGTAAACATGGATGAAGGGATGTTGGATAGTGAAGCTGCAATGGTTCGCTACCTGAATTTACTGGCATCGGAGCCGGAAATTTCCCGTGTTCCGGTGATGGTCGATTCTTCTAAATGGCATGTGATCGAAGCTGGTCTGAAATGTATTCAGGGAAAAGGTATTGTAAACTCCATCAGCTTAAAGGCTGGGGAAGAAGAATACCTGATGCAGGCACGTAAGATACAAAAGTATGGAGCTGCTGTTGTGGTTATGGCATTTGATGAAGCCGGACAAGCAGATACGTATGACAGAAGAATTTCAATCTGTGAGCGTTCTTATCGCTTACTGGTTGATAAACTGAATTTCAATCCAAACGATATTATTTTTGATCCGAATATTTTCCCGGTAGCAACAGGTATTGAAGAGCATAGAAATTATGCGCTTGATTTCTTTAAAGCTACACGCTGGATTCGTGAGAACCTGCCTGGTGCCCATGTCAGCGGCGGGGTGAGTAACGTATCATTTTCTTTTAGGGGAAATAATACCGTGCGTGAAGCCATGCACTCAGTGTTTTTATATTACGCGATCAAGGAAGGTATGGATATGGGTATTGTAAACCCTGCCATGCTTGAAGTATATGAAAACATTCCGAAGGATTTATTGGAGCGCGTTGAAGATGTACTTCTGAACAGAAGGGATGATGCAACCGAGCGCTTGCTAGAATATGCAGACAGCGTTAAAGGCGTTGATAAAGTGCAGGTGAAAGATCTTGAATGGCGCAAAGGTACTGTGGAAGAACGTTTGACTTATGCGTTGGTAAAAGGAGAGATTGAATTCATTGATGCAGATACCGAAGAAGCCCGTGTCAAATATGAAATACCGCTGAAAGTGATCGAAGGTCCGTTGATGGCTGGTATGAACGTAGTAGGGGACTTATTTGGTGAAGGTAAGATGTTCCTTCCGCAGGTTGTGAAGAGTGCTCGTGTTATGAAGAAATCCGTCGCTTATCTGATGCCGTTTTTGGAAGAAGAAAAAGCGAAGAATGGTGATCAGCGTAATGCAGGTAAGATCTTAATGGCAACCGTAAAAGGAGATGTGCATGATATCGGGAAGAATATTGTAGGTGTAGTATTGGCCTGCAATAACTACGATATTATCGATGCAGGGGTAATGGTGCCGGCAGAAAAGATCCTTGAAATTGCAAGACGCGAAAACGTTGATATCATTGGTCTTTCAGGCTTAATTACACCTTCTCTGGATGAGATGGTACACGTTGCTAAAGAAATGGAACGTGAAGGATTTAAAATTCCATTATTAATTGGTGGTGCTACTACATCACGCATCCATACAGCTGTGAAAATTGATCCAAACTACAGCGGAGCGGTTGTACACGTATTGGATGCATCTAAAGGTGTACCTGTTGCCAGTAAGTTGCTGAGCGATGAGAGCAGTGCTGCTTTTGCTAAAGAAATGAAAGCAGAATATGCACAGGTGCGCGAAGATTATGCGAATAAGCGCGAAGACAAAAATTATGTTACCTATAAAGAAGCCTGCGCAAATAAATATACTGTTGACTGGGATGCGGCTGTAATTGCTGCTCCAAAGCAACTTGGTAATTACTCGCTGAATGATTTTTCTCTAGCTGAATTACGTGAATACATTGACTGGACACCGTTTTTCCAGACCTGGATGCTGAAAGGAAAGTATCCCAAGATTCTTAAAGATCCCGTTATTGGTACAGAAGCAACAAAATTGTTTGAAGATGCCAATGCCATGCTGGATAAGATTGTTGCGGAGAAATGGCTTACAGCGAACGGTGTATATGGATTATATCCGTCTGCAGTTGTAAACGATGATACCGTAGAAGTTTATGCAGATGAAACTCGTTCAAATGTATTGAAGAAGTTTCATTTCCTTCGTCAGCAAGGTAAGAAAGGCAAAGATGTGCCGAATATTTCATTGGCAGATTTTATTGCACCAAAGGAATCCGGTAAAAAGGATTACATGGGTATGTTTGCTGTAACGACGGGTATTGGAATTGAAAAACACCTGGAGCGTTTTGAAAAAGATCATGATGATTACAACAGCATTATGCTGAAAGCTGTTGCAGACAGACTTGCTGAAGCATTTGCAGAATGTTTGCATGCGAAAGTGCGTAAAGAGTTCTGGGGCTATGCAGCAAATGAAAATTTAGATAACGAAGAACTGATTAAAGAAGAATACATTGGTATCCGTCCTGCACCAGGTTATCCTGCATGTCCAGATCATACAGAAAAGCCAGATTTGTTTGCGTTGTTAGATGCAACGAATAAGACAGGAATCATCCTGACTGAAAGTATGGCTATGTATCCAGCATCTTCAGTTTCAGGATTTTATTTTGCGAATGCTGAAGCCAAATATTTTGGTTTGGGCAAGGTGGCAAAAGACCAGGTTGAGGCATATTCAAGCCGGAAAAATATAAATCTTTCGACCATGGAAAAGTGGCTGGCCCCTAATTTGAATTACGATATTTGAAAATAATTCAATAGTTTGAATTTTATCCCTGTTCTTTACAAAGGACAGGGATTTCTTTTTTTAATCAGAAAAATAAACAAGTCGAGGTCATTTTGCTGGATAAAATATTTGAAAAGTACAATTTTTTAAAAAAGCTCTTCTTAACATCCATCAGTAAATTAAAAATAAATAATCTCATGTTGCAATCGCCTGTAAATTAAAAAGTTGATAGTGAATCTTATTTGTAAAATTGTATTAATGGAACAGTCAAACAGAAA